>JAHJJF010000050.1 GCA_018823135.1 Pseudomonadota bacterium | reverse complement strand
CAGTTCCAAGGGTAAATGTCTGTTGATACAGTAATGAAACCAGCAGATCAATAGAAATCCCGCAACATATAAACCAGCGGTCATCCCATGAAGCCAGCCGGATGATTTCTGGAAATGCGGCTTAGGGGAACAGAGATTTATCGCGCCCGACACCGCAAGGGCAAAACTGGTTGCCAGAAGGGCGGTAAGGACTATCTTGCCTCCGGTTGTAAAATATTCAAGGGGAAGAAGGGTGAATGGGTCAGTCATTCATCTTTGCCTGATCGCAACCGTTTGGAGCCAGAATTCGCAAAGCAATGGCCAGAACCAGAATTATCAGGACATTTACCCCGAGTTCCGCAAGAACCGGCCAGAGTTCATGCCATTGAATAGCTGTATTGCCGATTCGGCTGATCATGGAATGCTCCGCCTCAATAAGCAGGATGCGCCGGATTGAGGATATGATCCCGATATAAAGAAAGGGGTTGAGGATGAATGGCTTTCTCTGGAGGAAACGAATAATCGGCCAGAGAAGTTCCATTATGATCAAGACCAGAAGGACGTCGTTTAAAACATGCAGTACTGAACTGATATCCGGATGCAGCAGGTTGGGAAGGGTTTTAACAAGGACCAACGCGGCGCAGACCAGAAGAGTTGCCGCGACGATGAAATGCATGATGTCATCGCCGATGATCAGAATTTTTCTCAGTGATCTGACGTTGACTCTTGGTTGGTCTTCTTTCATGATCTCACCAGAAAAAG
The DNA here is from genome assembly GCA_018823135.1 of Pseudomonadota bacterium. NCBI lineage: Bacteria > Pseudomonadati > Pseudomonadota > Pseudomonadota bacterium. The sequence continues at coordinate 31,604 of JAHJJF010000050.1, read as the reverse complement.
AGTTTTTTACTCTTTTGTCCATTTTTCGAGGGCGCTGACGATCTTTTCAGCCTGATCCTTGCTTGAAATATTAAACTTTGACTGCTGGCTGTATTCGTTGTTCATCTTGCGGTATCGTCTGATGGTGAAGCGGTCTGGTCCGAAATCCTCCTTTTTTTTGTCCCATTGCTGATAGCGGAAGATCAGGGTGGCCCAGGCGCCTTTGGAGAGAATCACCTTGTCAATCTCCTTGACCAGTTGTATTCCGTCCTCTTCGTAATCTACGCTTAATTCATTGACATCGGAAGCCATGATTTTTCTCCTTGGATTAATTGAGTACGAGGTATCCATTATTATAGTGCGTGGATTATTTTGTTGATGCTTATACCATAAACTGTTCTGTATAAAAAGAGGCTTTACGATTCTATACACAGCGACACAAGTTTGATCAAGCCTGGAGGGATGTGTTCTCACTGCGGTTGGTCGGCTCTCCAGCCCGGTCAGTCCTGTTCTGCGACTCTCCTTGTTCGTTCCTGGCTTCAACAAGCGTTTCGGAGCTGTTTTGTGGTGTATAAGTTGTTGACCTGGAATCAATTTTTATGGTATTTCTCACAGTATTGTCGGTCTCGTAAATATGCGAGCTCTGCGAGACTCCGAAAGCACGAGTGTTGATCGTCGGCTGTTTTGTTGGCCGACACCGACGCGGAGTCCGCTTCTAACTTTTTGAAATCATTGGGCGTTATAGCAGTATTGGACTTTTTGCGATTCATACGTATGATTACCTGAAAAGTCTCACAAGCATCAAGCGGGTCTAATAATATCAGCTGGTTGTCGGATTAATTTTGTCCGGAATTTTGTTCTTTGTTATTCCGGCGAGACGATAAACAACATAACAAGAAATATAGAGTTGAGGAATTTCATGGGAGAGGAAGTCCAGCACCGTAGAAAATATAAACGAGTCTTTTACTCGGTTCAGGATAAAATGGTCGGTTTTTTTTCCTGTCCGAGTCAGGGAGATAAAGGCATAGTTGCCAATGTGATGAATATGAGCGTCGGTGGTTTGCATTTCACTTTGAAACGGGATGACAATATTAAACTCAAGGTAGGCGACCATCTTATTCTTACCAAAATAGTGGGCAACGCGCCGATTCAGCTCGTGGTGAATATAGAGACAAAAATCAAATGGGTTCTTGATCATCACCTGATGAAACATATTGGCTACGGATGTGAATTCATGGATCTGCCCGATATAGTCAAGGAACAGATTGTTGATTTTGTTGATACAGAGTGGGTGAGCAGTTCTCTGAATAATGAAGCGGTTCAGAATTAACTGCAGTGACAAGTGAATCGTGACGAGTGACAAGACAGGGGTGAATGGGGCCTGTGGATTTGCTGCATCCAACTTTACCGGACTCGTGAAAAACACTCGTCTGATGCGTATTCGTCTTATAAATTATTGGAATTATCGCCTTTTATAAGATTATCAATTTTAACCAACTGAGGTCAGATCCAATGAAAAAAAATATCCGCCAGGAAAGAGGAGTTGCCGTAATCCCGTTTTTTCTTCTGTTCGTTTTGCTTACCGCATCAGGATGCGTCAGTACATCCAAATATGATGCCCTTGAAGAACAGTTCAACTCATCCCAGCAGGAAAAGGCAACACTTGAAAAAAGTAATGAAGACCTTTCCGAGTCCCTCAAGAAGGAGCAGAAAGACAATTATCAACTTAAGTCATCTAATAAAGATTATAAGAATGAAATAGCCGAACTTGAAAAACAGACCCAGGAACTTGAACGGCAGAAAAGACAACAGAAAGAAGAGATGGACAGCATGGTTGTCGCCCTTGAAGAAAAGGTCAATACCAACGAGGCGAAAATAGTTGTGATGGAAGGTGCCTTGAAAATGGACCTTCTTGAAAGATTGTTTTTCAAAAAAGGTTCCGCAGAAGTTTCAAAGGCCGGCAGGGATCTGCTCAGACGTATCGCTCCGGTTTTGAAAAATGCCGTGGATCAGGAAATACTGGTCATCGGTCATGCTGATCCTCTGCCGCCAAGTGACAGGATTTCCGACAAATATCCCTCAAACTGGGAACTGTCCGCGGCCCGCGCCACTGAAGTTGTGCGGATTCTTCAATGGGGCTATGGCATCAGCCCTGATCGTCTCGTTGCCCAGGGTGTGGCCCATTATCGACCGCTTCAATTGGGTAACGGCAAGGATCCGGTACAGAAGGAAAGGGCGGTTGAGATTCACCTGAAGGCCAGGAATAAATAGTGATGAGTGCTGAGAGCTGAGTGAGGAGAGGCAACGGGAATGGGTGGACTTTTTTTCACCTTTCATCTTTGTAGCTTATTACCCCTTGCCAAGAGTAATTACCATATCGTTTTTACTTGACTTTGAATCCCTGTTTCCTTTAGCCAAGTGGTAGGGGAACATATTTTCCGCTATCTGATTCAGGCAGTTTTTATCGGAGAGGAGCAGTTCCTCGATACTATAAACGAACGGCATTACTATTTATAACATCAAGAAGGAAGATCAGGATATGACCAGTGTTAATCCAAATTTGATCACATGCATTGTTCAGCGCGGCGAAGCGGACAAGGTTGTCAAGGCTGCCCAGGAGGCCGGTGCCGAAGGCGCGACGATTTATTACGGGCGCGGTACCGGTATCCGGGAAGCTCTTGGTTTCAGGGGGAGATTTATAAAACCTGAAAAGGAAATAATTCTGATTGTCGTCAAGGGCGAGCAGACCGATCAGGTTTTTGAAGCAGTGGTCAAGGCGGCGCGTCTTGAGAAGAAAGGCAAGGGTTTTGCTTTCCTGCACAGCATCGACCGAGCGGTTGGTTTTCTTGAGCCTGAAAATTTATAGCGAAGCGCTTCCCCGGCAGCGCGAAGTTATCGCTTATCTGCTGCGTGAAGCTTCAACCGCTGATATTCTTGTATGGAAGGATTCAGCACTTCCTCGAATCCAGGATACAGTTTAAAATCATCACAGGCTCCAGGTTTTCAGCAGCTGATAAACTGATTCTAATTTGTGCACAAAACCTGCTCACTTCATAATATAACAGGATTGATTAAACCATAATTAACCAGAAAAGTTGAATACCCCATGTTTCTCCATATAATCATCATAATTTCTGTCTGGTCCTGTGGTAAGTATCTGGCCCAGGTTGATTTTTTATCTTACTACGCAAAGTACATTGCATTGCTTCCGGGCAATGAACACCTCTTTCTTGCTTACGGCAGCGCCGCGGCATTTTTTTTAGTAATGATCGCCTTTATGATGCGGGCCGTGGGTGTATATGCCCTGTTGCATCTCGTGAGCAGGTTCTTTTTTGAGATCAGTCAGTTTATTATCTGTCTCCTGTCGCTGGTTGCAATTTATTTCTGGGTCACGGCCCATGTCAATGTCTTTAAAGATTTGGGGCTGTTAGTGTTTGTCCCTCTGGAATTGATTCTTGCGTCGGTCTATTGCCTCAATATTTATGATTTCAATTATCCGGTCATGAGTAAACTCATAAATAATATCATGTTGCTTTTAGTGTCAGGCGCCTTGATATTCCTCTCCGATCTCCTCGGGCTTTTTGCACCGCCCGTGGAAGCGCAACAGCCAGTAATTCTTCAAAAAACATCGTAATTATTATTCTTTTCTTTGAATTTAATTGAATATGCATTAAATTCAAAAATTCTGTCAATTATGATTGATATGTCGAGGTAGAGTGATTTTGCTATCAGCTATCAGCCATCAATCTGAACAACCATTTTGAGGTAGGGATAGATGAACGAGAAGTCTCTGTGGAAAGTTTTTAAGCCGCTTATTGTAATCGCCTTCGTATTGCTGCTTCAGCCTTTCGGAGTTTCAGCCGCAGAGCAGGAATCACCCAGAGAAGGCGAAGACCTTTTGCTCTATTTTTCCGAATTCGATCTTGTTGAAGCCACCACCCGTGCCCCAAAGCCGGTCTGGCAGATTCCTGAAAATGTATCCATCATCACTGCCAAGCAGATTAAAGACATGAACGCCCACACCATCGATGATGTGTTGCGAAGGGTTGCTGGAATATCATCCGATGATTTACGGGATGACTTTATTGGTGTTAGCCCCACGATCCAGGGTTCTGAGCAGAGGCATATGACCGTGTTGCTGGACGGTATGCGCTGGAGTATTCCTAGTAGCGGCACCACAATGGGCACAATACCTGTTGAAATCGTAAAACGTATTGAAATCATCAAGGGGCCAGCCTCTTCCACCTGGGGTTCCGCTCTGGGCGGGATCATCAACATCATCACCAAGGATGCAGGGACATCTCGTTCACCTTCGGGGAACATCTCCTGGTCCGAAGGCAGCGCCAACACCTCGGACACCCGGGCAACAATGTCCGGCAAGGGCGGTAATGTAAGTTATTACGCCTATGCAGGCGCCAAGGAAACCGACGGACTCAATAATAATCGCTATTATACTGAACAGACCTTTTTAGGCAAAATGAATATCGACATGGGAAGCGACATGTCCCTTAAATTGACCGCAGGCTATGGCGAAAACTATGAAAATTATGGCAACCTGGAGTACTCTTTTCTTATTTCACACGGTATTATGCGTACTGATTATGTGAATGCCAATTTTGATGCCAGGCTCACAGACAATCTTATGCTCAATGTCCTGCTCTATTCCCTGAACAAAAAAGGTGTTCAAAATAATGATGAAAACGGCGTATATGGGCCGGTTGGCGATCTTTATTTTAATGGTATTTTTGACAGTCATTCCCATGGCGGCAGCGCCATTTTCAATCTGGATACAGGTTATCTGGGAACCATGGTCATGGGAGCTGATATCATCCACAGCGAAATGGACTTTACTGCTGAGTCTGGTGATTATCTGCAATCTGAGGACGGCGGCGGCGCGGATCCCGTAGATGAATTCTCACCAACACGCGACGAGGTAGGCGTGTATATTAATGATACTATTGTGATGGGGGATTTTGCACTGACCCCTGGCATCCGCTATGACCACGCTTCAGTATTCGGCGGTTTTGCCAGTCCAAGTATTGGTCTCACCTACAGCCTGAGTAAAACCGTTTTCCGCGCCTCCTGTTCACGGGGGTTTTCAAGCCCCAATCTTTTGGAAACTTCAAGCGGCTCGCTTTTTGCTGACCCGAATCCGGACCTGAAGCCTGAAAAGGTAACATCCTACCAGGTGGGTTTTGAATCATCTGATCCCGGCTTTGTCTGGATTAAAACAACCCTGTTTCAACATGATTTAAGGAATGCCCTGGACTATATAAATTCCCCGACCAATCCAGACAATTACATGGCGGTAAATTCAGGAAAGGCCAGACGTCAGGGCTTTGAAGTCGAGCTTGAAACCATGCAGTATTATAATTTATCTGTGCGGGCAAGTTTTGATCTGGTCAATGTTGAAGATTATGAAGACGGCAAAAATAAGGAAGAATACGGCTCGGATATTGCTCTCCGCTATGTGAAAGACGATATTTTTTCTGCACAGTTTTTAGGGAACTACCGGTGGTATGAGGAGGGCCTGTTTGCAATTCCATATAGCTGCGATGATATGATCTGGGATTTCATGTTGAACTCCAAAGGAATTTTCGGCAAATGGCAGGATGTGGATTTCTTTTTCTCCGTGCATAACATCGCCAATGGAACAAGTACCACTACTTTTGATTATGTTGATCCGGGCCGCTGGTTCGAAGGTGGCATCCGTTTTAATTATTGATACCCTTGAAATTCTCATAATTAATCAATTGAGCGCGCGGATACTTGATATCATGCGCGTTTTTTTGTGGAAAAAAATGGATAGAAGTTTGATTTCCTATCGAATACTGTGATATTATCGTAATTAACGATCATAATCATTCAATCTTTAGTTGGCAGACCCAAGCGCTGGGTTTGTCTTGTTGGATAGAGAGGGCTTTTTAGGTAAAGAGCATCAACGTCAACAGGAGGGAGTAGTTATGAAAAAAGCAATCGTACTGAATAAGGGAATCAAATTGAAAGAAATCGTGCTAAACATGGCTTGCTGTAAAGCAGGTACCGCGACAGCATCAGCAAGATAAACATATCACCATAACCGGTTTAAAGGGGGCGGATACCGCTCCCTTTTTTTATGCGCTTTTTATGGGCATTCGAAGAAGTCACGAAAAGATTTGAGCGTGCATGCGACAAATGTAATTAAAACCAGCATGGCGGCATATGCCAGGAAAATTATATCCATCCTGGGTTGAAATCCGGCGACATCCAAGAACCATAAATTAAAGTTGCATTCGGGCGTACGTGATGATAATATTTATGCGTACGCTACCATTAACAAGTGAGGTGGAATATGCCGCTTACAGCTTCAGCCCTGCGAGGCAACATCTATAAACTCCTTGATCAGGTATTGGAATCCGGTCAACCACTGACCATCGAAAGAAAAGGGAAACTCCTGCAGATAGTTTCAACGGGGAAAATTTCCAAGTTGAAAAAGCTTGTCAAACATTCATGTTTAAAGGGGGATCCTGAGTCAATTGTCCACCTCGATTGGTCTGAGGAGTGGCGCAATGATCTACCTTGATACCCATGTTGTTGTCTGGCTTTATGCCGGGGAGACGGGGTTGTTTCCGGAAAAGGTTAAGGACGCCATAGAGGAAAACGATTTATTGATTTCACCGATAGTGCTCCTTGAGCTCCAATACCTCAACGAAATCGGCAGACTGAACGTACCTCCGACTTTAATCTTTGAAAACCTGGCAAGCTGCATTGGTCTGAAGTCCTGTGATTTATCCTTGATGCAGCTCATTTCTGAAGCAATCCTCCAGACTTGGACAAGAGATCCTTTTGATCGGATGATCACTGCCGCCGCTGTCGCCAGAAACGTCCATTTAATTACAAAAGATCAACTTATTCTGGAAAAGTATCCCAAAGCTCTCTGGGGATAGGTAAGGCATAGTGATGAGTGCTGTGTTAAGAGTGTAAAGATGGTAGTGATTTCTCCATGTCCCCAGATTTTTAAACCAACAAAAAGGAGTTTCATGAAGCTCTCTCGCTACCTCAAAATCTGGCCCTATCCCCAGGAACCCGGATATTCTCTGTTGTACTCCACCAAGCGGGCATCTCTTGTCCTGCTTCCTGATGAAGAAATTAAGGCATTACAAAACGGCAAGTCAATTGGAGATAACCAACAAACCCTGATTGAACTGGAAATGCTGGTTGCCGATCTTGATGATGAGCGTGATGAAGTTTTCTCAATGATGGATGAGATCAACCGGATCAACCCCAATCTATCAGTCACCATCATCCTCGGTATGGAGTGTAATTTTGCCTGCACTTATTGCTATGAAGGCTCGCAGAAAGGCAAGGCCGCAATAAGCGATGAAACAGCCGACCGGATAATTGAATTTGTCAAAAATCGTTTTACCGCTGACAAGTTGAAACTCACCCTTGATTTCTACGGCGGCGAGCCATTGATCTATCAGAGCCGAATCAAGTATTTTGCATCAAAGCTCAAACCCTTTGTGGAGGCGCGGGGCGGCGAATTCAACTTCACTCTGGTGACCAACGGCTCCCTGCTAACCAGAAAGACCGCGGAAGAATTAGCGCGATACGGCCTCACCAATGCCAAGATCACCGTGGACGGCCCGTCTGATAATCATAACAAATTCCGACCCTTTAAAAACGGCGCAGCAAGCTTTGATATAATCCTCAACAATATCAGCCAATCCTGGGACCTGGTGAAAATCACTCTGGGCGGCAATTTCACCAGGGAAAATTATCAAGATTTCCCGCAGCTCCTCGATCATCTTGAGGGAATGGCTGTCGGCCCCAAACAACTGCATCAGGTGAATTTCAACCCGGTGATGCAGGTGAACGACGAATTTGCCGGACCGGAATGCCACGGCGGTTGCGAATCAATCAACGAGCCCTGGCTGGTTGAGGCCTCAACCGTTTTAAATGCCGATGCGATTGCCAGGGGATTTGCCAGCCCCAAGGTTAGTCCCTCGCCATGCATGGTGGATGTGAATGACGCCTTTGTGGTGCATTATGACGGGGTGATCTATAAATGCCCTTCCCTCATTGGCCACGATCAATTTGCAGTGGGGGATATTGAACACGGAGTCGGAGATTACCGGCACAGCCATAATCTGGATTCCTGGAAAAAACAGGATGAATGCACTGATTGCCAATACCTGCCGCTGTGTTTCGGCGGCTGCCGGTATTATAAATTCCAGCGCGACGGTCATCTGAATGGCGTTGATTGCCAGCGTCCCTATTGGGATGCAGCCCTTGAAACCCTTGTGAAACAGGGAATAGGACAGTGCTGAGTGCTGAGAGTTGAGTTATGAGTGGGGGAGGCGATTGATAAAAAAAGGGGACGCCGAGATGGCGCCCCCTTTTTTATTGGGGAGGAGGTAATACAACTTTTTAATTATTCAACCAGAACTCCTTCGGAGTATTTCACTGTGGTCACCACCGGCATAGTGCCCATGCCGTGAGCAGTGTAATCCGGAACATCGGTTGTAAGGTTTATGGCATCCGCCTGGGTGACATCCGGCAGAGTCAGGCCGGTTGTGTCGCCAACAACTGCCAGGAAGACACTGGTATCAAGCGGTTTAAGGTAGAAGCCGTTTGTACCGTCGGTTACTTCTTGGCCGGCAGGGATATTGATGATCTTGTCAGCAAGATCAGTAGTCATTTCCCAGTCGTTCTGCTGTAAGGCCTGATGCATATCAGGCAAGCCGTGCAGCCAGCCGTCATACTGCAGCATCAGGGTCTTGGTGACACTGGCGCCGTTGGTAGCATCGAATGCGTTCAGCATGATAGGATCGGAAAGGATTACATAGTTGCCGCTGATATCCTTCAGATACTGCTGCTGTCCCCAGCCGCCGTTAGCCGCGTATTCCCAGTTGAATTCAACAGGCCTGTCGGTTTCGCCGCCGGTGGGGAATCCCCATTCATCAACAGTAACTGCAGCTCCGAGAGCGTCAACCGGAAAGTCGTCAGTGGTTCCAGCAACGGTATCCGTGCCATTATTCCAGCCCTGGAGTCCCCAGGCACCTTGTGAATAAACTGTTGTTACTGCACTTTCATCGACACTCGTGGTGTTGATATCATCAGTGAGGAATTTAACCAGGAGATAATTAGGGTCAGCCGCAGCGGTTACAAGTGCATATCTCATATTCGGATCCCAGGGGGTCCTGAGATAGTCAACTGCGTCCGGGATGATATCCGTGCAGTCGGTGGCAGTGCAGTTTGCCGGATTTGCTGTGGTCTGTACTTCAAGAAATGCTTCATAGTCATCAGCAGTACTGCCGACATTGGCTTTACGTTTGATGACATAGTTGACACCGTTGCTGTTCATGTAGTATTCGCGGCCCATATCAGGAGTGAATGGAGAGTTTGTTCCGGTGAAAACAGGCTTCCAGTTGCGGGTATCGAATTCCTGCAGTTCTTTCTGCACCCAGCCGGTGGTTGTATCTGCGTGTGGAAAACCGACATAGGCGATATAGATGGAGCCGCCGATACTGACCCACAACTGGTCGTTGGTGGATGGAGTATAAGGAACTGCCGGGTCTTTAGCCTGCAGGCCGTTTTGACCCTGTTGTGCTTCAAAGAAACCAGGAGATGAATACCCTGATGGCGGGTTGACTACGGTGCTGTCAATGTAAACATAATCTTTTTGAAGAGAGTTTATGTTATCCCAACGGCCGATACCGACCCATTTACGGTCTTCAGGGCCGACAATGAGTTCGCCATTTGGTGTATAGGTGGTCATCGATTTAGGATTATTGTCAAATCCCATGCAGGTCGGCCCGGAAAAATCGATCCAGCCGTCGGCGCATTTCTGCCAGTTGGCGCCGTCAAAGAACAAGTCAAAACGCTTATCAATCCAGGTTTCTACTGGAACATTCTTGATGTCGTCAAGGGTCGCATCAACGTAAGTACGTTTAGTGAAAGAGCCTAATAATGGATCGGCAATAGTGTAGGTTTCAGCAGCACCTGAACCCCATGATTCTTTGGTTACTTGCTGGTCGGCTGCGAAACCGCCATCCTCACTGCCCCAGAGCTGATGGCGTCCCTGCCATGCACCGTAATAAGCATAGTATCTGCCGCCATCATTATCACTTGTGTACACTACCGGGAAGCCAAAGTTATAATGCTTCATGACGTTGTCGCCGGAAACGATGGCTTTTCCGGTTGGGCCGGTGCCGGTGGCATTTTCATCATAGAACAGGCCGTAGCGATGGGTCATGTCATAGGTAAGGCTACGATCTTTATAAATAATTGCAGCGCTTTCTTTCTGAACACCCAGGTAATCGGTGTTGTATGCATATTTTGCTGTGGCGTTGGTGGGGGTGCAGGGCCATTCCGTACAGGAATCATAATCGGTATAAAGGACCTTGCCGTATCCAACGGTGCCGGCGCGATAAAGAACGCCTTTCATGGTGTGTTCATCGCCGGGGCCGAAATTTTCATATTCATTGACTCTCAGGATGGAGCCGCCGTTTGGGTTGGGCTCTGCGGATGCAACAAAGAAGTTTGATGCATCATCTGAAAACGAAACATTCAATTCCCAGGTTCCGAGATCAAGTATTTCTCCATCGGCACTCAGGGTCGCCGCAGCATAAATCTTCATTTCCGCTTTGATGGTTTTTGAAACGGTGGGGTTCATGCGGTCAACTTCTTCGATCCAGCAAAGGACCCTGTTGACATCCTGACCGTCCACAACGATCATCCGCGAGTCAACAACCCAGGGTTCCAGTTTTTTGATTTCTATCCCTTGATTTTCGTCGGTCATCGCAACCATTGCTTTATATGGGCCGTTGTTGATGTTTGTTGGGTCAGAGTAGTTAGTTTGAGCTACGGCATTCAAGACTTCCTCGATGATCTCAAACTGGTCGATGGTGGGTTCTTTAATATATTTTGCGCCCTTTGCATTGGCATAATCAGAGGTAGCGGGAAGGGCTGCGACTGCAGAGGAAAGATTGCGCAGCGCTGTATATAGGGAAGATGATGGCGTGGAGCTTGCCGGAACCGCTGAAACTTCAGAGGGCAGAGTCAATCCTGAAGTCTGGCTGGATAAGGTTTCACCGTCCGTATTGGTTGCACCAGCGGTTGGGGGGGTGTCGCCGCCACCGCCGCACCCGTAAAGGGCGAGAGAGCCTGCCAGTACAAAAACCGAACTTAGTCCTATAAATCTGTTCGCTTTCTTCTTCATGTCTTACCTCCGGTTTTTATTGTTTTTGCGGGTAAAGATTGTGTGTATCGGAAATTTCATTATCTGAATGACACCCTTCTATTAAGCAAATACAGTGCCAGGATAGAATTTGAATTTTTAATCAAGTAATATCAGGTGGATGCGAAATATTGGTTTAGCCGAAATCAAGGATTTGCAGGTATCCCTTCCAATAACCTCAAAAAAGTGTTCAATATACAACAGTTTTGCGATTCGGGTCTCTGGCAGGGTTCATTAACATCCTGAAATTATGTTTAAAAAGTTAAATTTGATTGTGTTCAATAAAGACCACTTTGGGCAAGAAATGGCATTATTCAGTGAATAATGAATAGTGAGGAGTGAGTAGTGAGGTGTAAGGAGTGAGGGAATGTGTGAGTTAATGGCCGAAATTCAGACTGAAGGCTTAATAGGCTATAGCCTGTAAACCACAGTCAAAACTACCTGGGCAGTTAACTGCAAATGATTATTATGACCGCAGTTCAGGGTCTGATGATTTTGTATTTCTTCATTTTGCTGTACAGCGTGCCTCTGGCGATATCCAGATCCTCAGCAGCCCGTTTAAGATTCCAATTCGAGGTTTCAAGGACTGAACGGATGAGTTGCGACTCAGCGTGCGGCAGGGATTTGGAGTTGAGAGTCAATGAAAATTCTTTAATTTTATTACGGGTGGTTAGCTGGGGCGGGAGGTATTCGGGGGTGATTTTGTTTTTTTTGCAAAAAATTATGGCGTTTTCAAGGATGTTTGCCAGTTCCCTGACATTGCCCGGCCAGTCATGAGCTATGAGCATGTCCAGTGCATCTTTTGCTATCCCGGTGGTTTTCGTCGAATCATGTGATTTTATAAGTTTATTGAGGAAATGAAACGCCAGCAGGGGGATGTCCGATTTCCGTTCCCGAAGTGGTGGGAGTTGCAGTGCAACTACGTTAATTCTGTAGAACAGGTCCTCGCGGAATAACTTTTCCTGTACTGCCTGTTCGAGGTTTTTGTTTGTCGCGCAGATCACCCTTGTATCGACTTTGATTGTTTTGGTGCCGCCGACCCGGTGAAAAGTCCCTAACTCAAGTACTCGTAAAAGGGATAACTGCGTGTGTACGGATATATCACCGATTTCATCAAGAAATATCGTCCCGCCGTGGGCAAGTTCGAAATGGCCTTTTTTCTGGATGACCGCTCCGGTAAATGCGCCTTTTTCATGACCGAACAATTCACTGTTAATCAGGGTGTCGGTGAGCGCGGAACAGTTGACCTTGATAAAGGGTTTGTCTTTGCGCTTGCTTTCAAAATGGATCGCCTCTGCGACCAGTTCCTTGCCTGTACCGGATTCACCGGTGAGGAGCACAGTGGAATTTGTTGCTGCAACATCCTTGATCATCTGGAAGACCTTGAGCATTTTGATGTCTTGGCCGATGATATTCTGAAAGCGGAATTTTTTTCTCCTGTCCTCGCCTTTGAACAACAAAGCCTGGAAATTCCTTTTTTTCTCGGCCATTCGTGAGAGAATCATCCGGATTATGTCGGAATCAAAAGGCTTGATGACGTAATCATTTGCCCCGGCCTTCATCGCCCGGATTGCTTCATCGGAACCACCGTAAGCGGTGGCCATAACAACAAAAATATCCGGATATTTGTTTTTTATTTTCTGGAGCAGGGCGAAACCGTCCATGCGAGGCATTTTAATATCGGTAATCACCGTGTCGGCATGAAAATGCATTAATTTCTGCATGGCATTTTCACCGTCTGAAGCTGTTTCTATGAGGTATTCGTCATCGACAAATGATCTGACAAAAGAATTCCGGTATGATTGTTCGTCATCGACAAAGAGAATTTTGGTTTTTTGCATGTGAGCACTCATTTTTTTAAGAAAAACAGCATGATACAATGTGGTATAGTCAATAAGATAAAATACTACCATACTATAGCGGGTTATAGAGATATAAGGAAATAAAATCTCTTTTTTTGCAGGAAATTTCGAAGAAGTGTTTAAGTCAATGCAAAAAGTGTTTATTTGAATCTGTATTTGACCCCGACCATGGAGCTGAAAGATTCCCAGTTGACCTCGTTTAATCGATAAGTAACATTAGCGCCTGAACTCATATGAAAAGTATGGGTGCCGTTTTCCATCTGCCATTTGCTGTAATTAAGAGCAAGATTGAGCGACCACTTTTTGCCGAAGATATATTTGCCGCCCAGATTTAAAACTATGCCGCTTCCTTCATCTGCATTGTGTTCAAAACTATTCGGGTGCTTAAGATCATTCCGTAAGTTCCAGTTGGCTTCTGCATAATATTTGACTGAATGGAGTTCCAGGCTTCCGGTAAGAGCCAGTTTGTTAATGGGCATGAATTCGATTTCCGCGCCGGTCCACAATCCGTACCACTGGCTATTGTAAGAACTGTCAAGGCCACTGAAGGAACCTGTGGCGGGAATGGTTTGATCGCCGTCGGTCATTGTGAGGTTCTGTTCATGATAGGACCAGCCGAAAAGAGGGGAGATATGGAATCGTTTGGGTGATGGCCGAAAGGTGAATCCGAGGCCAAACTGAGTGTCAAAGACCGAGCCGTCATCACTTGAATTGTTGGAGCGCGAAAATTCCTGGGCGCGGTCATTTCCGTTATAATCAGAATCCTGATTCATCCCGTCAACAATCAAGCCAGAACTGATATAGCCGCGGTAGGTCGCAGAAAAAGGCAGCCGGCCCATTTTGTGGGTGATTCGGCCTGCCGCTCGCAATTGATAACTTTCAATGTCTTCCCAGGTGAGTTCGGAACGGATGTTCGGGGTGGTATTACCGGTTCTATCGGATGCATGATTCCAGTCGAGTTGGTCAACCCGGTATCCCGTTTCCAGGGTTAAACTTATTTCTTCAAGACGAGAGGTGCGAGTTTTTGCTGATTTACCAGGTAGTGGTTTTTGTATCTGAATTTCTTCAGTGCCGGATGCATCAGCATTATGCGGAGGTAAATAAAAGAAAATAAGGCAAGTAAGGATGAACAGGGAAAGTGGGGTGTTTTTGTACATGGCAGAACAAACTCCATTAATTCTGGTTTGTCGGGATGGAGAGTAGCCTGTAACGGCATAGTTTTTCCAGCCTATAACAACAGGGCGGTTGGTGTCAATTTATTTGAAATAGCGCTTCCTGTATTCCGGATACACAGAATCAATTAACTCGGATATTTCAAGAGCCAGGCAGGTTGAAGATTCAGATAAATCCTGACGCCGTGGTTCAAAGCATTTCGCCATGCTCAATTGTATGCGAATTGAGTTTAAGCCCGGGAGATTCGGCATGATCGGTTGGTGATCTGTCCGCGTTAAAGCTCATAGAGCGTTTCATCCCTTCGTGGTTCAGCGTTGCGATTCCGAGTGGTGCCTTTATTCGCAAACATGGCCGCTGGATCAAAGTCATCGCCAAAAAGATTTCCCATGTCCTGCTCGATTTGTTCCGGGTTTTCTCCTGATTCAAGCCGGGCAAGGGCTTCTTCCATCTGACCGCCCATGTCAAGCCCGGTTTTCTGGGAGAATTTCCTGATGAGATTAGCCATTTGTCTGGGGTCTTCGGCGTTGATATTGCCGGCTTCCATGGCCAGTTCGCCAAGGACGCTTTCCATTTTTGATTCGTCAATATTTGCAAGCATTCCATCCTCAGGATTTTTTGCCTTGCCGATGGTTGCAAATGAGGAAAGATATTTTTTCAGGTTTTTCATGCCGCAGGCAGGGCATTCCGGTTTTTTTTCGGTATTGACCCGGGAAGAAAAAAAGTTGAAAATCGTGTGGCAATTTCTGCAATAAAATTCATAGATCGGCATAGATTACTCAGTTCCTTTTCCAGTAAGAATTTTTCGTTTTCTGCGGGCCAACTCTCTCATATCCATGGTCTTGTCGGATTCGTCCATGATTTCACGCCCGACAATTTCTTCAATAATATCCTCAAGACTGATAACTCCGGTAAAACCGCCGTATTCATCAACGACTGCGAAAAGATGCTGATGATACTCGAAAAAATCCAGGAGCACAGCAGTCAGGGGGGCGTATTCCGGCACAAAGTGCACAGGGTTCATGACATCTGTGAGTTTTAAGTGCTCAAAATCTTCGGCAACCTTCTGGAGGACATCCTTTCTCAATGCTATGCCGACAATATCATCGGGGTCTTTGTCATAGAGCGGCACTCGGCTGTGAAGTTCCCATTGGTCCTGATGTTCCAGGGCTTCGGCCAGGGTCAGATGTTCGCTTAGGGTGAAGGAAACCGTGCGGGGAGTCATTGCCTGCCTGACCGTCTTTTCTTTAAGGCTCAAGACATTCTTGATGACTTTTTCTTCCTGAAAATCAATTTCGCCGGATTTGCGGCTGAGCCTGGCGATGGCAAGGACTTCCGCCGCCGAGATCAGGGTTTCCTTATCCTTGCCAGGTATCAGTCTGGTGACAATCTGACAAAGCCAGGTAAAAGGCGCAAGAATGATGACCATCCAGTGAATCGGGATTGCAACCCAAGGTGCCAGGGCTTGATGATAAATAACCCCTGCGGTTTTGGGAAGAATTTCAGAAAAGAGAAGGATTACAAGGGTAAATGCTGCAGAAAACAAGCCGAGATATGCATCACCGAACACCACTGTCGCCGATGCTCCTGCAACAGCTGCTCCCATGGTGTTGGCAATGGTATTCAGCGTGAGTATGGCGGTTATCGGTTTCTGAATATCCTTTTTCAGGCTCTGCATGATGCGTCCCGAGATTTTGCCGGAATGTGACATAATTTCCACTTGAGCGGGAGATATGGAAAATAGAACGGCTTCACAGATGCTGCAAAAGCCGGAAATCAGCACGGCACAAAGAATCGCAATTACAAGTTGGGTAATCAAGGTTTCCTCCCGGAAAGCTGGTAGTCTGTCGGGGAATTCTGCATCTGTTCTTCGTAACGATCTTTTTTTCCGACAGACTCCCAGGGTATAATTTTTTGGGGATGTTATACCATTTTTTTTGGTTATGGCCTGCAAAAGGTTTTATTCTGCATAACTTTGATCTTTGGGATGTTTGGTGTCCCGCATGGAGAATAGGCTTCATTAGTATTGGGTTCCCGTGAAGGATGCTGTGGTTATGTCCGTGCATTCCGTGGAGACAAGTTTGCTATGGAAAAGTGATCTCCAGGGCCCGTAAATAGATGAAAAATCAATTTAATTAATAAGTTAGGATGCTGGTATATTTTGATGTCATAATAAATGTACTGGGAAAAAGTTAAAAAAATTAGTATAAAAAGTATATTTTTTTGATAAGGAAATTTCAAATTATTGTCGGTCTCGGTGATAAGCGCGAGTATCAAGACTTCAAGGTAAGCGAGGTCTGCGAGACTCCGAAAGCACGAGTATTTATCCTCGGTTGTTGTTTTTTTGGGAATAAACAGCCCTGAACCTTAATCACAAACTTCTTTTATCTGATGCCGAGAAAGATCTATACCTTTTTTGTTGTGGACACCGACCCTGTTGCTCTGGAGCAATTCAGACAGCTATTCGAACAGCTTTCTCATTTTGTCTATTGTTGCGCTTCGATTAAAGAGGCAAAAAAAATAATGGGTGGGGTTGCGCCTGATTTTGTTATTGTAAATCTTAAGATTGAAGGCGAATCCGCAACCGATTTTCTGTATCATGTAAAAGAAAAATTTCCCTACACCATCCGTTTTGTTTATGCCAACGATGATAACACAAATGAGCTTATGAAGCTTGTGGCTTCAGGGTTTGCTCATCGTTACCTGTGTTTTCCCTGGGAAAAGAATGGCATCGCCGAAATACTTAAAAGGGATTTGCAGACCCGTTCACGTCTTCAGCGAAACAAATGCTGGAAATTTCTTGAAGCTGGTGGAAATCTTCCGGTTCTTCCTGCGGTTGTCACAGATATCGAAGCACTGCTTCGTGATCCTGATTTCACCACCGAGGACCTTGCCGCAGCAATTGAAAAAGATCCGGTAATCTCCTCGAAACTCTTACAGGTTGTCAACTCTGCAGCTTTTGCTAAAAAATCATCAATCGGCGATCTGCAGCATGCCATAACTTTTTTGGGCATTACTCAGATAAAAGAAATAGTTCTGTATATCGCCGTCCTGAAATCCTTCAAACTTTCCGAACAGTGCCAGGTATATGTCGAAGATATAGGTGAACACAGCTTTCTCTGCAGTAAACTTGCAGCAGGCATTGCTCGGGAAATCGCCCCTGAGTTGGTGAAGGATGTGGCAACAGCTGCACTCCTTCATGATATCGGCAAATTGATATTTTTTGCTACGGCTTGTGGAATGTATAAGGATTTTATTGACGGACGGGAGACCTTTGACTTTCCGTCATCTGATTTTGAGTCGGAGCTTTTCGGTATTTCTCACGCCGAGCTCGGCAGTTCGATAATGCTCTGGTGGAATCTGCCCATGGCCATTGTGGAAACAGCGGCAAATCATAATCTGCCGATTAAAGAACTCTCTGGCGTGCCTTTAATTGTCAGTATTGCTGACCGGTGCCTGCTGGAAGCAACTCCCTGGCTCAAGATCGAGACGGATATTACTCTTCTTGCCGATGATTTTCCTGTCGATAAATGGCGGCAGGCAGCGCAAGACATGATTGAGGGAATCGAAGTTGAGAATTTCTGAAAAAGATGCCAGCCAATTCAACCCTTTTTGATCCAATCAAACGCCTTACCCTCGAGTTAAATTAATAGGCTTTCCTTTTTGCCCTTTTCATTTTACATTTCAGGCATTGTTTTTGTTTTTGTCGTAAAGTCTTAACGAATCCCTCCCATGAGGGGAGAGGATCAACATGGTGGAAAAATGATAAAAATCGTTAAAACGAAACCTGCCGAATATACAGGCGACATGCTTGTTTATCTTGTCCGGCAGATTAAGAAAACCATTTCAAAATGTGATAACCGATCAGTTCAGGAGATGATTGACCGGGCAATTGAATCCGGTGATTTTTCCGGAAAAGAAGGGCAGACCTTTTTGTATTATCCGGAAGTGGCCCCTGACAATAAAAAAGGTGTAAGAAGAATATTAGTGATCGGTATGGGTAAAGAAGATCCTGATCGTGAACTTTTCAGGAAGGCGGGGGGGACGATAGCTTCTACCGTAAAAAAAACCAAGGCTTTGAATATCATGGTAGTGGCTCCGGAAACTACCGGTATGGCAGCGGATGATATTGTCGAATGTCTTGCCGAGGGAGTGTTGCTCGGCAATTATCAATTTAAAAAATATAAGACCGGCAATGACCCTGAGGATGAAGATGGATGTATCAAGGAGGTGGTAATTTTTGCACAGGATGAGGCGCTTGCAAAAAAAGGCATGAAACGTGGCCGAATTGCCTCAGACGCTGTCAGTGTTGCCCGGGATATGGCCAATGAGCCGGCAAATTTCTGGACGCCGACGGACTTCGGTGAATTCGGAAAAGAACTTGCCAGAAAATACCCTTTGAAGGTGAAGGTTCTCGGTAAATCGGATATCACAAAGCTTAAGATGGGAGGATTACTTGCGGTCAACCAGGGATCGGCTATTCCGCCGACCATGACAATCGTTGAATACCGCACAGGGAAAAAGGTTCCCAAGATATTGCTGGTGGGGAAGGGATTGACTTTTGATTCCGGCGGGATATCAATAAAATCCGGCAGCGGGATGCATGAGATGAAATACGATATGTGTGGCGGAGCCGCGGTACTTGCGGTCATGCAGGCCATTGGCGAAGAAAGGCCTAATCATTGCGATGTTATTGCCATTGTTCCGGCAACGGAAAATATGCCCGGGCCTTCGGCGGTAAAGCCCGGAGATGTAATTACCCATTACGGCGGCAAAACCGTTGAGGTTATAAATACCGATGCTGAAGGCCGGCTGATTCTTGCGGATGCGCTTGCTTACGGCGTTGAAAAATTCAAACCGGATGCGGTCATTGATCTGGCAACACTCACCGGCGCAGTTGTAGTCGGCCTGGGGCATCATCGCACCGGGTTGATGAGTACTGATGATCGTCTTGCAGAAAAACTGATTGCCGCAGGGGCGAGATGCGGAGAACCTTTATGGCGTCTGCCGCTGGGCCCGGAATACACCAAGCAGCTCAAGTCAACGGTTGCAGACCTTAAAAACATCGGCAACCGAACCGGCGGCACGATTACCGCCGGAGCATTTTTACAGGAATTTGTCGGTGATGTACCGTGGGCCCATCTTGATATTGCCGGTACGGCCTGGGATTTTACCGAAAAGTCGTATATACCCAAGGGACCTTCCGGTGTTGGCGTGCGAACGCTGCTGGAGTTGGTGAGACATTGGAAACGGAGCTGATCCATTCAGCCCGCTCTCTCCTGGTGAAGATGATTTTTTACATAACATGGCTTCTTTTTAGCAATGGCATGGCAATCAATGAACAAGGTTGATCTCTTACATACCACGGGATATTTTCTCCTGATTGCTGTTTGTTTTTTATTGTTTTCGGTTCAGGATACCTATGCCGGAAAGGAGGGAATAATGTATCCGGAAGATATAAATGAGATGAAACTGACTAAATCGGACATTATACAAAAAGCTGTGGAGACCTTTAAGGACCCGAGTTTCAAGATTGAAAACTTTGATCGCATCAAAGTAATGGTCAGTGAAAAAGCGGTAATTGTTTTTTTCAATATGTCAGTAAGGTATGTGCCCTTTAATGGAGATTTTTTTTATGGGGTGGCGGTTGATTTAACGAGGCGCACAAGGTCTTTGGGACGTTTGAGTAATCCCCGGGATACTCCGAAAGGGGAGCGGCCGATTTTTTATGCGCCTTCGAAAGAATTCGAACAGGCAATTTCATTTGTCACAAAGCTTGTCGGCAAACCGGCGGATAATGCGACAATGGATATACTCGATAATTCCCGGTATTATGATATCCTGGTGATTTCAGAGTTTCAGGAGTCTTCCTATAAAATCGATAAGGCGACCGGCCAGATATTTGATGAGCGGCATAACCATCTGGTTCCGGCAAAGGACATTGAAGAGGAATTATTTCGGGAAATAAAATGAGTTTTTATCCTGTGCGTGATCAAACTGTTTTTGAATAGCAATAAAAAGGTTCTGACCGGTATTACGACTGTATATATTGATTTTTTAGCCTTTGTTAATGATTTCTGGACCGAGTAATACATCAAATTTCAGCCTGTCAAATTCATCCTCCAAAGATTCGACATCCATGGTAAACAAGTCCTTGTCCTGTTCAGTAGTTTTGAAATTCTTGAAAATGCTGACAACCTCTTTGTGGCCGTTAGCTTGTGCAAGTTCTTGGGGCGTTTGGCCGTAACCGGATTTGGTATGGGGATAGAGCCCTTTTTGTAGAAGAAGTTGAACAGGCTTTGCATGGCCCAGCCGTGCAGTTTTGTGGAGAGCGTTTTCTCCCTGAGAATCCCGAAGCGAAATGTCGGCACCTTTGATGATAAACAGGTTGAACAAGTCATAATTGTCAGCTTCACCTGCGGCCATTAATGGACTGATTCCTTTGTTATTACTGAGGTTGATGTCGGCTCCCCGGGCGATGAGCAAGAGGGCTATATCCGTGTAACCGTGAGAAATTGCCAGGATAAGCGGGGTTTCTCCGTTTTCAAAACAGCGGTCTATCTCAACGATTTTACGATCAAGAAGTTCTCTGAGCTTTTTTCGGTCCCCCCGGGTGATGGCCTCTAACAGGGGTGGGGTATTTGTATTCAATTTCATTGTTCCAGGTAAAAGTTCTTTAAAGGTAATTATTCTGATTATACGATTTTTTTCCCTGAAAATAAAATTTGGACAATCAAGCTTTAAATCAATCTTCTTCCTCGCGGTGCATTTCGATCACATTCTTGCCGGTTTTTTTCTGTTTTTTCTGTTCCTCTGCAAAAACGGCAAGCTCAGGGACTATATGTTTTTCGTAACAGTCCGGGCAAATGCTGTGTGAAAATTCAAGTTCATTATTAAATCGCCGGATATAGCTTTCCACTTCTTCCCAATAGTGATCATCATCGCGAATCTTTTTGCAGTATGAGCAGATCGGTAGTAAATCCTGAAGTGATTTGACCTCTTCCTTTGTTTTTTCAAGCTCTTTTAACTTCCATTTGAGCTCGTGATTGCTTTTTTCCAGTTTTTCAGCCTGTTCCCGTACGGTTGTGTGCGCTTCACGAAGTTCATTGTTGCTCAATTTCAATAGAGTGTTTGTCGTATTGAGTTCTTTTGTTCTTTCGATGACCCGGTCTTCAAGTTCCGTGTTCATTTTTTCAAGCCAGGCAAGAAGCTTCTGGTTTCTCTTGGTAAGGATATATTTATCAACAGCGTGTTTGACCTTGATTCTGAGCTCCACTTCATTCCAGGGTTTGAAAATATATTGATATACGTGACCGCGGTTTATTGCATCAACGAGATAATCGACATCCGTATAGGCGGTTATGACCATCCGTGAGGTGTCTGGATAAAGTTCTTTGATGGCATATAACACTTCAACACCGGACATGCCCGGCATGCGTTGATCGGTTATGACGAGCGAAACTTCACCGATCTGCTCAAGTATATCCAGTGCCTTCTCACCGTTTATTGCAGTAAAGATCTCATAATCCCGGTTGAAGGTTTGGGTGAAATTGGTGAGATTTATTTTTTCGTCATCTATATAGAGTATTTTGTTCATTTCAGTACGTTGGCGCCTCACAAATTGTTTTTAAGTACCTAAGGGAAAGTCTGTGGTTTTTATTGGCTCAAAGCAATATCATGAGCTTCTTCATATTCAATAGTAGATTTTTTTAATACAGTGGGAATAATGATTTCCATTTCCGTGCCTTTTTGGGGTTGACTGTTGACTTTAATTTTTCCTGAATGCTTCTGAATGATTCCGTATGAAATACTCAATCCCAGACCGGTCCCCTGACCAACTTCTTTTGTGGTAAAAAAAGGATCAAAGATTTTTTCACGAATCTCATCCGGAATGCCGCAACCGTTATCCTTGATTCGTATATGGACGAATTCGCCTTCAAGCCAGGTGCTGATCCATATGACGCCTTTTCCTTTGATGGATTGAATGGAATTAAGCAATATATTAAGAAAAACCTGGTTCAACTGGCTGGGGTAACACGATACTGTCGGAAGTGTCTGGTCAAGATTTTTAAAAATCTCAATATTGTATTTGTATTCATTGTGGAGCAGGGTCAAGGTGCTTTCAAGGTTCTTGTTTATATCCGTTTGCACCATGAGGTCTTCTTCCGGGCGGGAAAAGTTTTTCAGGTCCTGGACAATCTGTGTGGTTCTCTGGGTGCCTTCGGCAATGTTTGCGATGAGAGTATTCATAATTTCAGGAAGTTTATTAAACTGAAAATCTTTCCGATATTTCGCTGTTATCTTGAAATGATCGATAATCTTGTCTTCGTCACTGTGTTCGGGGAGTTGATTGCAAAGATCAAGAAAGGTATTCAGATCATTCACCCCCCGGGTTAATGGTGGCAGGGCGCCGGAAATAAAATTGGTTGTATTATTGATTTCATGTGCAACACCGGCAACAAGCTGGCCTAATGCCGCCATCTTTTCAGAATGCACTAGTTGGGTCTGGGCCTCCTTTAGCCGCCGCAATGTTTTTTCCAGTTCCTGGTTGGTTTTTTCGAGATAGACGCTGTGTTCCAGAAGTGCATGGGTACGTTCATCGACTTTCAGTTCAAGGTTTTCTTTCAGATTTGCAATGGTTGTTATGGACTCTTCCAGGCCTCTGACCAGATTATTGAAAGTGCCCTCGAGAAGATCAAGTTGATTGGCCGCCTCTATGACAATTCCACGTTCTTCCACTCTATGGATCAGTTTTTTAAGCGGCGCAGTAACCTCTCGAGTGATGAGATAGGTGATAATGCCGGCAAGAAATAGAAAAAATATGCCGCTTGTGATGGTTCTTTTGAGGATTGTTTCAAGGCCTTTCTTGAGTGGAGCCTTATCAATTGTTACGCCGATTGCACCTATAACTCTCTGTTTATGAAGGACATTTTCATTTACGGTATCAAAATAAAGGGAATCGTAAGTCTGTAGGCTGGAGGTCGCAAGAATCGGGCTCCAGAATTCGATATGGTCGGCATGTTCGAGGATGAATAATCTGTTTGGGGCATCTTTTATTTTGATCATTAATTCTTCTGGAGAATAAATATCTATGGCGCAATTAATGTTGTTTTGCCGGTACGTATCTTTTCTCTTGGATGTCAGGGGGGCGCCGTCAGATGAAAGGATACAGGCTTGTATCAGGGAGTTTTCCGTATTAAAAAGCACGCCGTCAATGAGGTTGACAAGCATGTCGTGGTTTTCAGTAAAAACCCCCAGACGCGTGGAGTATGCAAGATTTTTAACATGCATGACCCCCTGGCTATAGAGGTTTTGCTCTAATGTCTGCCGTTGAAGGTGAATGAAAAAAAGATTCAGTGAGCTGAAAATGATAATCATCCCGCAGAAGATATAGAAAAAAACTTTTGCACTGAAATTTTGTTTTAAATATCGGATGGGTTTAATCATTATTCTTCAATTCCTGTATCTCAATGCCGAGATTTTTGGCTACAGAATGATTGACCTGGAGTCTGGTGGTCCTGGCAGGGCGGGGTGAAATTTCATGAGCGGGTGTGCCGTCAACGATCATTTCGGCAAGCTCACCTGCCTGTTTACCCATATCAAAAATGTCGAAAGTAACGGCGATCACCGCCCCTTGTTTGAGATATTTAGAGGAAAATGTAGCAACCGGGATCCTGTTCTCCAGGGAAAAGTAAAGTATCTGCTCAGTGGTCTCAGGAGTTAACACCGTGAGGTCCGGCAGCATCCAGAACAGATCTATATGAGCGGCAATTTCAGAGAGTAATTGCGGAACTTTTTTTGGGTCATCGGTTTTTAGGGCGACGAGTTCAATTTTGTATTGCCGGGCAATTTCTTTAATTTTCTGGACAAGGTTTGAATTTTTCCGGGGATCATAAATGGTACCGATTTTTTTTGTTGCGGGCAAACTACCCAATATTGCAGCCAAATGGGTTTCGGGGTTCAGTTTCATATCAATGCCGGTAATATTTTTCCGGCCGTTAATCAGGGACTCTGGAAAAGGCACCATGAGATAAATTATCGGTATATCAACAACGGGTTCGAGGGCGGCAAGGGCATTAGTGCCAATGGCTACAATGAGTTGAGGTTGCTTGCTTTCAATAGTTTGCTGGAGGTTTTTCCAGCTCCAGTCTCCGGTGAGGAGGAATTCCGTTATCGTATAAGACTGTATTGATTTTTGAGCTTTTTGCGGGGGGATGTTGCGTAAAGTATATCGGAGACCGTCAAGGGCCTCCATGTATGGTTTGAGTCTGGAACTCTGGACAACAAATATATTACCCGTATCCGCAGAAGTTTCTGAAGA
This sequence comes from Pseudomonadota bacterium, assembly GCA_018823135.1. Lineage (NCBI taxonomy): Bacteria > Pseudomonadati > Pseudomonadota > Pseudomonadota bacterium. The sequence goes on along the minus strand of JAHJJF010000050.1, from coordinate 7,051 downwards.
AAGAAGAAACAACAGGGAAAGTATGAGAAAAAAGATTTTTTTCATGCCGGGGTAATAGTATTCGAAAGTATTGATGCTCCATTAAGAGAGACAGCACGGAGTCCGAAGCAAAAGGAATCACCGTATGCAGGGAATGCTCTTTTAATTTGAATCATAAGTTTATGAACCGATTATAAATAAATGTTCGCTGTATCTTTTCAACGAAATTAGCCATAAACCGAAAATAGTATTTAGATGTTATTGTGATCGAAGAATCCGTTAATGTCAACTGCTAGATTGTTAGGATTGCTGCAAAAACTGTGTATACCCCAATAAGGTTGATTGTTATTTGATAATGTTGATCATGAATTAATTATTATATTTTACCATAGCATTGATATAACATCTCATAACTACGTTATTTGATTCATCTCATTCATGAACTTTTCCCGTCAAAGTAAGACAGGAGATTGCCTGTTAATTTATTTTCACTTGACAATTACTCTTTATCACATTTTATTAAATTCGTCTTGCCGCAGTCTTTCACAAGTAAATAATACATCTTGGGAGGATATCGCTTTATGGCAGTTTCACAGAGTTCCACTGAGAGGAGAGATCAGAGGCGCTTTCTTGTTAAGGAAGGGGCCTTTACCATTAATTCAACAAAGCCTGGTCTCATCGTAGACATCAGCATGGAGGGGCTTTCCTTCAGATATGTTGACCGTAAGCGTTGGCCGATGGAATCATCTGAGATGGATATCATTATCGGCGATTATGAATTCTTTCTTCCAAAAATTCCATATGAGGTTGTTTACGATACAAAGGCCCAGAGTGATTTTCCTGATGAGACCTTTGTTGTGAAAAAATGTGGGGTTCGATTCGGTAAACTGACCACGGGGCAAACGCGTAAGCTTGAGCATTTCATTGAAAGCAATGCTGCCGTAGAAATGGAGTTTTCACTTTCCGCCTGATTTTTTTTTCATACATTTAAAAGCCGCCCAGATAATTACTGAGCGGCTTTTTTTTTGTTTAGACCAGTGGTGATTTAATCATGAATATTTCATGAAATTTTCTGATAAGGATTACCGGGTCTTTTTTATGCGCACTGATTTATTACGGAGACTGATTTTTTCAAGAATATTTCTTTGGGCCAGTCTTTGCCGTTTGTGGCGAGGGACAAAGATCGGCTTCAATGTGTCGCGATCCAGGCCGGTCACATACATAGCCGTGGAAAGGGTTCCCGGTGTTGGCGTGAAATCCTGGAAATGTTTTACGGTAAGGCCGTTTTCCTGGATGGAAATTGCCAGTTTTTCCATGTCGCTGATTGTGCTCCCCGGGTGTGAGGCAATGTAGTAGGGCGAAAATCCAATAGTCTTATGTGCTGCCTGCGCAGTTTCCCTGCAGGTTTTCAGAAATTCAGCGAGAAGTGTCGAACCATTCTTGTGCATCAGGCGCAGTATTTCCGTCTGGCTGTGTTCAGGAGCTATTTTCATTAATCCCGGAGTGTTTTCGCTGATCAGTTTTTTGAGCAGTTTCGGAGTTTTCAGCAGAAGTTCCATGCGCATTCCCGAAGAAATGAACACGTTTTTTATTCCTTTTACGGATGTTGCCTCGCTGAGGAGCTGGAGGAATTGATTCTCGTCAATCCGCAGGTGTTTACAAAGGCCAGGGTTGAGACAATCATGACGTTTACACGGATTGGGACTTGCGCAGGAGGTGCCGTACATGTTGGCGCTGGGGCCGCCAAGATCGCTTATGGTTCCTTTGAAGTCTTTGGAAAGAGCAATTTTTTCAAGTTCTTTAATAATCGACATTTTGCTTCTTGTGCTGATTATCGGCCCTTGATGTCTTGAAATAGCGCAGAAGGAGCAATTACCGTAGCATCCCCGGACAATGGTCACAGAATCGCGGACCATGGCGTACGCAGGTATGTTCCCTTTATTTGCCGGATGGGGCAGGCGGGTATAGGGGAGGGAATAGAGGAAATCCATTTCCTGTGTGTCAAGGGGGGGGGGCGGAGGGTGCTGGAGGACCCACATGGCCTGCTGTTTTTGGATAATTGATATATTTTCGAGGCTTCGGGAATATGTATCAATCAGCTTTTCCGCTGCCATAAATTTCGGCAGATCAGCATGTATTTCCTGCCAGCCGGGCAGGACAACAGAATCGATGTTTTGGGTCCGGAGCTCAATTTCCTTGTCGGTAAGTCGTTCGCATGTCCCGTCGATTTCCGCAAGGCTTTTTCCTTGAGATCTTCGGCTGGCGATTTCCAGCACCGCACGTTCTCCCATTCCATAAACGAGAAGATCGGCCTTGGCGTCGGTGAGCACTGAATTTCGTATTTTATCCTGCTGGTAATCAAAATGGATGAAACGCCTTAAGGAAGCTTCAATTCCACCGAGAATAACCGGAACATCTGGATATGCGGCTTTAGCGAGGTTGGTATAGCGGATGGTTGCCCGGTCGGGCCGCCGTCGTCTTGTTTTGTTTTTGTCGTCTCCAAAATACGGATTGCCCAGAGGCGAATAATTGTCCTGATCCCTGACTTTGGCATTGCCGGTGTAGTTGGCAACTATCGAGTCGAGATTGCCGGCGGTAATCCCGAAAAACAGCGCCGGTCTGCCGAAACGCTTGAAATCCTCAGAAGAATTGTGTTCCGGTTGAGCAAGAATTGCTACCCTGTAACCATGGGCCTCGAGCCATCGGGCAATTAACGCGACCCCGAAAGAAGGATGGTCGATGTAAGCATCTCCTGTGACCAGGACGATGTCCACCGCATCCCATTTGTTTTGTTTCATCTCGGCGCGGGATGCCGGGATGAACTGGTTGGTTTGATTTTGCATCGAAGAATGTCTTGTCGGCCGGGATAATTTATGAGGCCACCAGGAGGCTTACTTTTCTCCTGCGAGAAAATAAATGAATTGAGTGAATTTTTCCTGCTCAAACTGGCCAACCATCTCATCTTTCATCATGTGCAGGGCCTTGAATGGCTCTTTGGCATCGCCATAGGGACGCTTTGTGGTCAGGGCGTCATATACGTCGGCAATGGCGGCTATTTTTGCCTGATCGGATATTTCGACATCTTTGAGTCCGTGAGGATAGCCTGCGCCGCTTACTTTCTCATGATGATGAAGGATGATGTCGAGAGAAATGTCGGAAAGGTGATTTTTCATCATTTCATATCCTTTAATGGGATGCAGCTTTACTTCTTCATATTCTGACCGCGTGAGTTCGCCGGGCTTTTTGAGAATCTCGTCGCCGATATATGCCTTGCCGATATCATGCAGCAGACAACCCAGGACGATATCGTCCAATTCCTTTTCGGAATCTTTGCCGATCATCAGACAGAGTCCTGCGGCAAAAACTGCTACATTAACACAATGAGTGAAGGTTTGATATTTGGGAGACCCCAGCTTGAGAAGCATCGCTATGGCATCGGTATAGGTTAGAGAAAAATTTAAAATATTTGATGCAATATTCTGCGCACGTTTGATGTTTTCGCGTTTTCGCGGGGCCTGGAGGACATCTTTTATGACATTTTCCGCACAGGAGTAAACCAATGACGATTTTTTCTCAAGAGGGGTGAGCTTGTCGTCGATGAGGGTGGGAAGGGAGTCCTCAAGAAATTTCCAGTAATTGGAGTTGTCTTCTGTACGGATATAAAAGGTATGAAAATATTTACGTGAAACAATTTCCTTGACGTTGGAAAGCTGTGAATCCCTGCCTATCAACAATAACGGTTCGTGGGTATCATCATCTTTTTTGCCGCAATAAATATCAAAATCAACGACCCTGTCTTCCGCAAGAAAGTAGCTTTTATTGATTGGAATATATTCACTTGTCCCGAACCGCATGGGCAGACCTGTTATCATTTAAATTGGGTATTGAAAGCACAACGTCGAACAAGGTGATTATTCGCACGCGGGCAGATGTATGTATAGTTATGTATTAGATTAAAAAATTTCCCGCAATGTATTCATTAACTGAGTCGGGGTTACGGGTTTCTGAATGAAATGCAGATCCGGGTTATTTTCAATTTCTTCCTGCATTATTATGTGGTCGGAATAGCCGGACATGAAAACAACTTTGAGGTTCGGACGTTTTTTGATGGCCGCATTCGCAAGTTCCTTGCCGTTCATGCCGGGCATAATAACATCAGTGAGCAATAAATGGATCGTGCCATTATAGGAATCTAATTGTTCAAGGGCATCAACGGGGTCACTGGAACTGATAACATGGAAACCATGATGCGACAGAGACTCCTTGACCAGCTGCAGGACATCTTCATTGTCATCAACTACCAGGATTGTCTGGTCACCGGTCATAAATGCCGGTTGTTCCGGCACAGCAGGGAGCTCTTCTCCCTTGTCAATAAGCGGGAAATATATCTTGAAGGTGGTTCCGTGGTTTTCTTCACTGTAGAGCCAGATATGACCATTATGTTGTTTTACAATGCCGAATACCGTAGCAAGCCCAAGCCCCGTCCCTTTTCCTGGAGCCTTGGTTGTGAAGAATGGATCAAAAATCTTGTGCTGAATTTCTTTTGGTATGCCCAGTCCGGTATCGGTCACTGAAAGGGTAATATACATGCCAGGTTTTACATCCGGGCGACTCTTTGCGTATTCTTCATCAATATAAATCTCAGATGTTTCAATGGTCAATCTGCCACCGCTCGGCATGCTGTCACGGGCATTGACCGAAAGATTCAGGAGAATCTGCTCAAGCTGGCTGGTATCGGCAAGAATATTGCCGATTTTATCCGGTGTCTTAATCTCCAGCGTTATATCGTCGCCGAGCATCCGCTGGAGCATTTTAGTGATATTGAGGATTATTGGATTCAGATTGACGATTTTTTTCTCAAGGACCTGTTTTCTGCTGAAGGTGAGAAGCTGCTTGGTAAGCGCGGTGGCTTTGAAGCCGCTTGCCAGAATTATTTTGAAATATTCACGGGCCGGATCATCTTCAGGGAGTTTTAAAAGTGCAAGTTCACAATAACCGTTTATGCCGGTAAGGATATTATTGAAGTCATGGGCGATTCCTCCGGCCAGAAGTCCTACGGACTCCATTTTCTGGGAATGGATCAACTGCTCCTGCAGTTTTTCCTTATCAAGTTCCACAAGTTCCCTCTGCTGGATTTTTTCCTGGAGGTCGTCTGCCATTTCTTTCATGAATAATATGGCATCGCCTAACTCATCGGAGTACACCGGTGGCGCCTTGTAATCGTATTTTCCTTTTCGTATGAAATTCAATGAATGATGGAAATTATCGAGAAAGGCTCTTATCCTCCGGGTTGATAACGCCCATAACCAGAAGGTGATGAGCGCGGTCATTATAATGATTGCAAGGATAATGTGCTGGATTTGCTTCCGGGTTTTTTCGACTTGTATGGTGAGTTCTGCTATGGTCCTGTTGGCAATTGTATAAAAACGCGAACTTGTTGTTGAAAGGAAATCGGTGCGGTCTAGAATGGCAAGTTCGTTGAAATAGTCCTGCTCAACAGTGGATACGACTTTATCAAAGGCAATTGTAAAATTGGCATCATTAATGAAACGGTTCATTTGCCGACGAATATCTTTTAATTGTTTCAAATGCGAAGGGTTTGTATTGTATTCGTGTCTGTATATGATTTTTTCGGCGGAACTGAATAATTCAAAGGCTTTTTGAGGAACTTTTTTTTGCTGATTTTGTAAAACGGTGAAAAGAAGCTGCATTTCAGTAATAGCCTGGGTGTGCATTGCTTCTCTTAATAGTTCTTTGGGGATAAGTTCTATTGCCGCATCCTTGTAATACAAGACAAAGTCATCAAGATGATTTAATTCCGCGAGCAGGTCGGCAGGTAAGGTTTTCTTCCCCTTGAAATTGATTATCTGATGAGCCAGGGCATAGGTTGCTTCGATTTTGTTTTCAAGAAGAGGTAAGTCTGAAATATTGAGATGGAAGTTGTGGTTCGAATGAAAATGGCCGAGTTCGCTGATCTGAAATTTGAAATCGTACAGTGTTCTTATTTCCTTTCGATTATCTTCGAGCTGTTTCAAGCCGAAAAAAACTGTTGACCCAAGAAAGATGGTTATCAGGGTCAAAATCGAGAAAATAATAAAAACTTTACGGGAAATAGAGATATGCATTGATTAAAGGTTTTTTCTCGCCTGATGATAGGTGTCCATTAAATAAAGTTCCTCGGCAAGTCTCCCTGATTCGTAGGAAGATTTGACTTTCCCCCTGATCTTGTTTGAATCAATCATTTCCTTGATCCAGAACTCAACCCCACGGTCCCAGTCTGCATCGAATTCGGTAATGAAGTTGATTGTCGGAAGTGATTTTTTTTCCACTTCAACCGGCAGATCCAGCCATTTTGAAATTTGCTGGGCAACGAGTTCCGGGTTTTCGTTGATAAAATTATTTGCTCGAAGCATCAAGCTTACAAAGGATGTTGTGATTTCGGGATAAAGGCTGCTGAATTCGGTGCGGGCGGCAAGGGCGCAACAGGGGTTGTTCTTCCATTTGCCTGCGGGCGGCAAGTCACTGAGGTCGGCGATGAGTTTTCCTTTTTCCTGGTATTCAGCAAGGGCCGGAAAGGGTTGGTTGACAACAAAACCGTCAATAATTTCATTTTCAAGGGCCGGAATAAGATTTTTGGCGCCGTTAAGATTTATCAGGGTAATCTGCGCGTTTTTATCATCGAGGTTTTTTGTAAAGATAATTCCTGATTCCTTGAGGGCGCTTTCAAAAATGAGGTTTTGCACTGACACGTCAATCTTGTAGCCGATTCTGATTGGGGTGTTACTGTTCCGGACATAATTTTTAAATTCCTCCCAGCTGTTTACGGGATTGTTTTTTCCTAAAACCAGGCCGGAACCTTCGGTCATGACCGGCGCGAGGATTTTAATGTATTTTCCTTGATCAATATAGCTGATCATGGAGGGCACGCCGCCAAAGGCCATGTCGAACTGGTCTTCGGTGAGCTTTCGGATAAGCTGTTTTCCGCCGGTGCTTGAGTCTAAAGACAAACGGGCAATCGGCGTGCCGTTTTTCACAAGCAGATACGATTTCCTGAAATCTTTTTCTTCAAGAT
>JAHJJF010000049.1 GCA_018823135.1 Pseudomonadota bacterium | reverse complement strand
TCTCCCTTGATGGCCTCCAGGGCAACCTTCGCTTTAAATTCTGCTGAATACCGTTTCCGTTTCGTTTTGCTCATTTGATCCTCTTCGTCAGTGTGTGGTTTTTCACCTTAACTCACTGTCCGAATTTTGGGGACCACTTCTTAACACGGCCCCGAACATGCGAAAAAACAGCCATTTCTGGAATTCTCTCTTCACTTTGAGTTTAATTTTTTTCTTTTATAAAATTTCTCCATTTTACCTGAAAACTCCAGACATTAGGGGTTTCACGAAATTTCATTGCTTCAAATCGGCTTAAGTAAAAAGAAGACTATGGTAATAGTATTACAAACCGGATTGACTGTGAAATATTTTTTAGGTTTAACAACAAAAAATAATAAATCAGCCCACCATTTTTAAATACCAGAGCAGAATATTTTTTTTAAAAAACTTTTCAGAAAAAAAATTTACTCAAAGCCAGGCCCTAATGTCGTAAAAACCCTTTGAGCAGGCGAAACAAATGTTGTGCTAATCCTGGAATAAAACGATGAGATGAAACGAAATTCTTTAAGGTGGGAAAAATGAGAAAAGCAGACAGAAATGATTATTGCATTATCGCCAGGCCGAGCGGTCGTGCTCCCAAATCAAGGTACCCGGCATTTCTGTAGGTTGTGATATCAATAACCGACAAGCCACCAGGGTTTTCATCTCCGACATAAAGCCAGCCGCGCCTTTGAGAATAGGCCATTTCCTGAGGATGTTCACCGGTTTCAACTTCTTTGGGTATATTTAAATATCGCGAGAGAAAAACCGAAACAGATGAACTGTCATAATTTGCGACGATCACATTGTTATTAAAAGCAATAAGTCTCTTTGGGGTAAAACCGGTATTTATCCTCTTAATGATTTTAGCGTTTGAAAAATCATACACAATGATATTGTTGGATATGCTTTCAGTTATATACAGAAACTCTTCGTTTTCAAGAAGTCCTTGAGGGGAGCCACTCACCGGGATGGTGTAAAGCGTATCCATGGTCATCGGATCAAGAATGGCAACACTCTGAGAAATTTCCAGTGACACGGCGAGTTTTTCCTGGCGTGGAAGATAGGAAATATACTTTAGTTTTTCACCGAACCGCATCCGAGACACAAAGTTACCAGAGGAAAGATCCATTTTGACCAAATAATCCCCTTCACTGTCTATAAGATACGCCCATCTCATGTCTGGAGTTACGGTCATGAAACTGGGATTCAATGTCATTGGAATCTGAAACTGATCAATCAAGGCGCTGGTAAAAATGTCATACGATTTAATCATGGATTCGTTTTCAGCCAACACATAGAGACGATTTTCAGGTTGGTTGACAAAAATATAAGTAGGTTTTCCGGTAACACCAATGGAACCCTGTATCCAATTCCTATCGGTCCTGAAAAAATAGACCGTATTTATGTCAGGGCATGAGACAAAAGCAAGATCCGAAGGCAAAGGTTTGTCATCAGAAGATCTGACTGAAAACACCGGGGTGAATTTACCGCGACTCTTTAAAGATGCGCTTGCATCAAAACCGATAAACACGCTCTGACTGTCATCTTTGTCAATTGTCACTGCCTGCTCTAATTGAACCTCCACCTCGGATTGTTCGATTTCAAGTGTTTGCTGAATATTGTCGGAAATATTCGATGCCCCAGAAAGGGTTACCCGGAAATGTTGAAAATTTCCGGTTGGTATGGATTTTCTCGCCAGAATGACCTGTCCAAGTTTTACTTCAGATGTATTTATTATTGCCGGTTGAGTAAGCAAGGAAATCCAGTTTCCATCGATTGAAGCATCCAATCCGGAAATAACAATACGAATCTCCTGGCGATTTATATTATGTAAATTAAGAAACACGGTCAATAAAGCGGGATTCGTATCATCTCTGTTTTCATAATAAATACGATCAATGTTCTTGTTGATCTCTTGAACAGTCGGGACAATGCAGCCGTTCAAAAAAAAGAGCGCAAAACAAGTGAGATGAATTCGTCTGGAGCTCAACAGTTTTTTGATTAAAAAATAAATCAGCACCATCACAATAACTCCAAATAAATTTAGGGGCTGTAACTTGATAAATGAAAGAAGCAAATTTCCGGGAGAAAAATCTAATTTTTACTGGTATGACACACTTCGCATCCGTTATAACCGGCAGCACCAGGCCATGCTTTATAATCCCAACGAAGTATGGCGTCGTTGGGTGTCCCGTGGGCTCGATGACATGTAAGGCACATGATAATTGCATCACCCGCAGTACTCAAAACAGCGGGCAACACGCTAGCGACACTTGTACTGGCTACCGGGGAGATGACACTATAAGCTTTGGCTGTGCCACTCACTTTATTATAACTGTCATATTCTGAACCTGATGCATCGGCAAGATCAAAATCAGTGGGATGTCTCAGCCATGGGGATTCAAACGGTGCGGCATCGTCACTGAACCCGAGATCGCCTGCGCCGCTATGAAAATTAACATGACAACGGGAACAGAGATAGCTCATGGTTGTCTCAGTATTCGTCGAAGTATCATCCGTGGTTCGGCGATATCCTTTATACTGATTATGATTTGATGCATCCGGCCGGAATTCATAATCACTGTCCTCAATGCCGACAATACCATCGAGATAGCGATAACTTCGAGCGATTGTGCTGCCATCAATTGAAAGCGATGTGTCGCTATGATGCGCATAGCGGATAGAATAGGCTTCATTGGAAATGGCGGGGTCTCCATGGCAACCGGATGAACCGGCGCAGGTCAAGTTCATTGAAACAGAACCACCCGGGGGGACCTTATTGTTGGTGTTACTGATAGTTTTTACATTGTGGCCCTTGGCGGCTGATTCCGTCAACCAATAAAAATTGCCGCCGGCCAGGGTGTTGCTTAATATCTCAGTGCCGGTACTGCCATACTCAACGCCACTTGTTGTCAAAACGTAGGGTATAGTTGATCCGACGTCAGCCGCGGCGTTAACGCCTGTATGACAACCGGTGCAATTATTGTTTAATAATGCAGCCTGAGGATTGCCGGAATCAACAGAGGTTGGAACGACCATTGTACCACTCTGACTGTTGTGCATGGTATGGCAATCCGCACAATAGCCAGGAGTCCTGGCTTCAGAAAATTTAGGCGCCCAATAAAATAATCCGAGAACCAGAAATATAATCAAACAAAACTTCATGTCAGTTTTGTTTACTCCATACTGTAAATTTCAACGCGGCCATTCCCTTCATCAACTACACACAGACGTCCCCACGGATCAAACTTTATTTCTGATGGATAATATAACCTACCCCTCACATGCCCCATGCCGAGGAATTTATATTTAAATTTACCCTGAAAATCGACTACAACAATTGATGAGTCAAAGCGATCAACAACATATATTAATTCTGCCGGACCAAATGCATAAGAGTATGGAAAAATAATACTTTTATCCAGTGAAAGCTTTGATAAAATTGATCCATCATCATTAAAGAAATAAATATTTTTCTCTTTATGACTTAATGCCGTAACCTGCCCTTCTCTGATTTTAAAATCAACAAAATGGACATCATTATCCTTGTCGTAATATTTGATGAGGGGTTTGAGGTCAGGGCTGAAGGAAAGTACAGCGCCACTGTTTTTATCAAGAATATATAAACGCGAGTCATCATTTTCGATTCGATCAGGATAGATGGTTTTCCCGTCAAATGATAATTGATGCGGAGTGACCGTTTTGGTATTCAGATTAATTTCAGTAATACTGCTCCTGCCCTTTTCAATAACCTTTAAAACCTCATTGTTTTGACGGATTAAATCAGCAGGTACTTTAAGGCTGTTATTGGCATTAAAGGCATTGAGTAACTCCCCGTCTTTATCAAATGATACGAGTCGGTTATTTCCCGCATCCGCCACATAATATCTCTCCTTCACTGGATCGATCATAAGTGAAAATGGCATTGATAACTGCTTTGAATTTGAATTGGTTTTAAGGCTTAATTGCCAAGCCCATGGAGATTTGGCCAGGGTAATTCCAGGTGAAACAAAAAAAAGAATAATGATTACCTGCAATATTGTAAGGAGATTTATTTTACATTTCATGATCTTATCGTCAGTTAAATATCCAATACTGAATTAATATTCTATTTAATACCAGTCGTCACATCAATGTTAATGCTCTCATAGCCATTACACCAAAACAAAACAAAAATATTGGCAATGATAAATATAAAGTCATTTGTCAGGTTAATACCCTTTATGGCATTGAATACAGAGTGCTTTTGCCCCACTCAATTTCAGAAAAAAAGTATAGTCTGTACCGTGGGGATAATGACAGGTTACGCAGGTCATTTCCTGACCATTACGAGGATCCACAATTGCCCCTCCTACCGGATGGGTAAACTGACCTTGTGATGCATGACACCCGGAACAAACTCCAGTTATACCATTTTTCAACATTGCAATGGTGTTGGATCCATGAACAGAATGACAATTACTACAGGTGCCGGTATCTGGATGCTTGTGGCGCTTTTTCTCACTTATCCTGAAGCTTTCTTCGTGACAATCCCGACAAAGATTCTTTTGAGGCGCTTTCAGAAGATTAGAACTATCAGCAGCATGGGGTGAATGACAGGCAACACAGCTGTTTTCACTGCCATTCAGATGATTATGGGTACTGAGAATTTGAGATTTGATTTGTTCATGACATCCGAGGCATGTATCAGTGCCTTTTTGACCCTTATCGTGACAAGGGGTACATCCTTGAGTATACGGCTTGTGCAACTGGTTTCTAACAAGAAAAGCCGAATCACTTCCATGAGGATGATGACAGGATAAACAATTTTTTAATATATCCGGGTAGTTTGGATGTTTATTTTGAAGCTTTGCCAATGTGTGACATGAGAAACAAAGTTGATCCTCATCCTTGGCAAGTAATTTGTATGAGTTACTTGTATGCGGTGAGTGACAAGATATGCATTGACCTTGCTGGAATGGTTTATGGACATATTTATATTGTCGGGGCAAGGCTTCATGACAGGAAAAACAACTTTCGGCGATCCCTTGAGATTTAAGAAGCCCTTTTGAATTAGATACATGGGGATCATGGCATACTAGACATTTCCCCTGTTTAATCGGTTCATGAATTACCCCTTCAGAAAAAAGTTTTGCCTCTTTCTGGTGACAGGAAAAACAAAAATCAGTACCTTTTTTCTGGAGAAGCCCCTTATGTTTCGCAACATGAGGATTATGGCATTCATTGCAATCACCTTTTGCCACAGGCTGATGTATTACAGGTCCGGTAAAAAGTTTCTGCGAATGACAGGTAAAGCAAATTTTGCTATCAGCATTTGCTTTACCTGCCGTGACAGTATTCAGGCAAAGAGCAAAAAACAAAACCAAGAAAAAGTGTAAGGCATTTTTCATTACTTTGTCCTCCCAGGATGGCATGGGCGACATTTGCCTTCTTTAAACGGTGCATGGGTAACCGGATATAATAAAGCTTTTTCAATTGATCCATGAGGATCGTGACATTGAAGACATGAATCTGGCCCAGGCAATATATCTTGGTGTAGACTAAGGAATTTTGCATCTTGATTCTTATGGCATTGACCACAAAGATCTCTGGGTTTATCTCTTAGAAGAAATGGTTCATTTCCATAATGAGTCTGATGACATGATAAGCAATCTTTCACTGCAGGCGCATGGGCGATACCATCTTTCCAGTATTGGGCAATTTCCTGGTGACATGAAAGGCACAGTTGCTGCTTTTCTTTAAGCAAATGTTTTTTGTTTGATCCTCCATGGGCAAGGTGACAGACATTACAATTTTTCATTGCAAAAGGTTGATGTTTAAACGATTCCGGTTGAACTAAACCATCATTAAGGGGTTTGTGACACCCCAGGCATAAGTCACCGGGCTGGTTTATCAAATTAAACGTAAAATCTCCTGCATGAGGTGAATGACAGACCTGGCATTCACCCTGTCGAAAAGGTGCGTGGCTATCACTGGAATCAATTTGTGCCTTTAAATTTTCATGACATTTCAAACAAAGAATTTCATCGCTTTTCCCTTTTAGAACCAACTTGGGAAAATTGGACTGGTGGGGTTGATGACAACTTGTGCATTGTCCTTTTACAAAGGGTCGATGAAGACTGTATCTGCTTAATTCATCAGCGGTTTTACTGTGACACGACAGGCAAAGATCTTTTTCCCTTTCAACAAGTAATTTTTTGTTTTCTGATTCATGTGAATCATGACATCTCACACAATTGCCTTCAGCCGCCGGCGTATGAACAACGGGCCCCTTGCCGTAGTTATTTTTAGCATGACATTCAAAACAAAGAGTTTTTGTTTTGGCTCTAAGCAAAGGCGTAACATTTGATTTGTGCCCCAGATGGCAGGAGAGGCAATTTCCTGTTTCATATGGTTTATGATATGTTTTATTTTTCGTCGGTTCTTGCTTATGACATTTCACACAAAGTGTTTCCGGGGAAGTACTGAGTAGATTTGTATATCGTGAAGCATGACTTTCATGACACTCAGAACACTTTCCTTCTTTGTAAGGAACATGAATAATCTCTTGATTTTTCTCATCTTCCTTATGACATGATGCACATAATTTATCCTGTGCATCAATAAGGACAATATTCTTTTTTTCATCTGTAACATGACAAGATATACACTCCCCTTTCAAAATCGGCGAATGGACAACATTTCTCAATAAACCTTTTTCATTGGAACTATGGGGATTATGGCAGGATATGCAGGCTGTTTGTACTGGTTGGTTGTTATGTTTTTGTGAGAATTGAGTTGTATCGACTTTATGGCATGACTTGCAAAGATTTACCATATCATCACTTAAAAGGGCTTTATGGTCAGAGGAATGCGCTTGATGACAAACTTCACAGCCATTATCCAGAGGCTTATGGTTGATTTTTTTGGTAAATTCTTTACGATCGTGACAGGAAAAACAAGATTCTTTTCGCTCAGCCTTCAAAAGTTTCGGAAAAAGACTGTTGTGCACTTCATGACAACTTGTGCATTTTCCAGCAGCAACCGGGCCATGAAGATTTTTTTTCTCGAGATTTCTCTTAACACTCTCATGACACCCAAAACACTGCTGGGGTTCGTCCCTTCGTAAATATGCACCACCGATAAAACCATGGGGCCTATGACAGGCTTCACAATTCTGATTTTTTACCGGATCATGGATTAAGCCCTTTTGATACTTTGTTGCAAGGTCAGCATGACAATCGACACATCGTTTGCGAGGTGCTTGAGTACTTGTTTGGATTGCGCATCCCACACAAAGAATAACGATTATGATCGGAATAAAAAAACTACTAATTAACGTTACTTTCACGGGAATCTCCAATAAATTCCTTCCTTAAACTCAACCATAAAGCCTCATTAATCTTAATCTTTGATTTTTCTCGAAGGGTATTAATATAGCTTGAACGTTGTTGACTCAACTTATCCTGATGCAATTTTTTTGTTATTTCTTCTTTAATATCAACCAGAGGCGCTGGGGATGGAAGTTTCTTATTTATCATCTTGATGAAACACATTTTTCCCTTGAATTTGACTAAATCACTCACTTCACCACTAGTAAGTTCAGCGAGGATCGGTGCAATTTCAGGATCAAGTGTGTGTTCCGACGTACTTTGAATAGGAATTTCTTGATGATAATACTTACGTGCCACACTAAAAAAATCCTCGCCCCGAGAAAAATCTATTATAATTTTATCAGCCAAATCATCCTCATCCCATAAAATTGCGAAGTTAATTTGTCCGGATGGCGTATAGTCGTTTAAATGACTGGTATAATATTCAATAATTTCATCAGCTGAAACAATTGCGAGGTCTCCAAGAATATTGGCTTCAAACTCTTTTATCAACCGGTGCTGCGTGTAATATTCATATTGCCATTTAAAGGGAGCGTTGACACACAGGGTCATTTTCACTATGCTCTCACTGAAAAAAGCAAATTCTAATTATGAGGAAATTGTATGATACTCGGGGCTATCTCAAATTCTTGGAAATTACAGCTTTCTAACCATGATCTGAAAAAATTG
>JAHJJF010000048.1 GCA_018823135.1 Pseudomonadota bacterium | reverse complement strand
TACTATGGTTTCTGCGGGGATGAAACTATGTTCAAGGATGCTCCTCCGGGCAGTGATTTCCTTGCTTCCATCTGTGTTGATTGGGAAAAAGAAGCGGGCAGGGCATCCGAAGCAGGCGTGCGGGTTGTAACGCCTCGTTTTGCAACGGTTCTCGGCAAGGGAGGAGGGGCGCTTGCCAAAATGTTGCCGGTTTTCCGCTTGGGACTTGGCGGACCCTTGGGGCATGGCAGGCAATGGTTCCCCTGGATCCATATTCATGATCTTTCAAGGGCCATACTCTTTCTTATTGAGCACAATGAAATTTCCGGGCCGATGAATTTCAGCGCGCCGCAAACTGTTCGCAACCGGGAATTTACAAAGATACTCGCCAAAACCCTTCATCGGCCTGCTATTCTCCCGGTTCCGGCCTTTCTGATCAAACTTGTACTCGGAGAATTGAGTTCGGTTTTTCTTGAAGGATGTAAAGTCCGTCCTGATGTCCTCACCAGGCATGGATTTGCCTTTCAGTTTGATGGTTTGGAATCCGCTTTGACTGATCTTGTCGGTTGATCCTGGCAATGATTAACTGTTTGACAAAAGACTATTTTTAAATAATTAATTGATTGCTGCAGGGGAAGGAAAGAGCTTTCATCACTCATCACTCATCACTCATCACACCAATTATGCGAACATATAATAATAACCATGGCGATAATATCAAAATCCTTGAACTGCTCCGACAGATCAAGCGTTTTGATATTTTTTCGGACAATGATCTCAATTCTTTTCTCAAGCTCAGCAACCTCCTTACCTACAAGCCCAATGAGGTCATTATTAAGGAGGGTGAGTATGACTGCTGGGTGTATTTTCTTATCAAGGGATCCCTTGATATCATCAAGGACGGCAAAGTCATCGGTAAATTGCAGCGCAACGGTGATCTGTTCGGCGAGATGGGGGTGATTGAAGGATCTCCCCGCTCTGCATCTATTCGCGCCAATGCTGAGTCCGTTGTTTTGGGGGTTGATGCCTCGGTCATTGACCGGAAGTTCAAAACCAACGAAATATTTTTCTGCTATACCATCTACCGGCTGTTTTCGGAAGTCCTGGCCGCCCGGCTCAGAAACACCACAGAAGAAAACACTGTCCTTCGCCAGGAATTGCGGGCGCTGAAGGAAAAATATCAGGTTGCGGAAGTAAATCCGGCCGCTGAGAACCCTGACTGATATTTTCCCTGGCTCCCGTTGAAACTCATCCGGAGCCGATTATGCCGGCAGAGCAGTTCTTCTGATGTGCTCAGTTGAATAATCTTTCATAGACTTTCCAGTAAGCAGTATGGGCACCCTGGCGGAATAGTGCAGTACCTCTTTGCAGGGAATCAAGCATTGAATAAAGAATAGGTACGATAACCAGGGTCAGCAGGGTAGCCATCATCAGGCCGTAGATAACGGCAATTGCCATGGATTTCCACCACTGGCTGGATTCACTTGCCCAGGCAATCTCCATGGTGTGAAAATCATAGGATACACCGGTGACCATGGGGATGAGTCCGAGGATGGTGGTTATCGCTGTGAGCAGCACCGGCCGCAGACGGGTGCAGGCACCGTTGATGATCGACTGGCGACAGTCATATCCACGGCTTCTGAGCTGGTTGATATAATCGATAAGTACTATGCCGTTATTGACCACAACCCCGGCAAGCGAGATAACCCCGACGCCGGTCATGATGATCCCGAAGCTGGCTTTATGGATTGTCAGTCCCAGAAAAGCGCCGCCTAGAGAAAGAATCACTGATGATACGATAATCATCGGTAGACCGATGGAATTGAATTGGGTGATCAAGACCAGAGAGACCAGGAAGATGGCGACGAGAAAAGCCTTTTTGAGAAAATCCTCTGATTCCTGCTGGGCTTCCTGTTCTCCGGTAAAGGTCACCCGATAGCCGGGGGGCAGTTCGAGTTCATTTATATATTTCTCGACCTGGGCACGTGCCACAGGACCCGGGATCTTCATCTCATCCACATTGGCTGTGACGGTAACCACCCGTTCGTTATTGATGCGTACGATCCGGCCCAGGCTGCCGGTATATTCAAATTTGGCCAGGGTGGAAAGGGGAATCAGTGCACCTGTGGGCGAGGCGATGATCAGGTTTTCCAGCATCTCGGTATTGCGCCGATAGCTTTCCGGTATCTGGATAGTGATATCGTATTCTTTATCCTTTTCCCGGTAGGTGGAAACTTCAAGGCCATTATAGGCGTTTTTAAGGGCCTGACCAATGGCTGAAGATGAAAGCCCCAGCAAAGCGGCCTTCTGGCGGTCAATGCGCAACCGGATGGTAGGTGTGCCGGACTGATAATCATCACGGATATCTTCAACAAAGGGATTCTTGGCTGCGATATTCCTGATCTCACGGGCTATACGGCCCAGTACAGTAAAATCATCGCCGGTTATTTCGATATTGATGGGTGGGCCTGTGGGTGGACCCTCATCAGCCTTGGTCACCGTGATCTTGCCGCCGGGAATGTATTTGACCCGTTGACGAATCTCTGCAAGGGTTTCTCTTGAGGGGGTTGACCGATTCTTAAAATCAAGAAACTGTACTCCGATATGGGTGGGGGTATTAACGGAAAACATATCGGCACCACCGCTGACGGATACGGCCTTGGAATAGAGGTGTTCCACATTAGGCAGATCGCTCAAGGAGCTGTATTTTTTGCCGCTGGCTGTCTGATGCTCCTTGGGACTGAGGGTCTCATCGTATTGGTCGGTATTTATATATTCATTATTGCCTGTCTTGACTCCGGCAATCGCCATTTCGATCTGTTTGCTTATGCGGTCGGCAAGTTCCAGATCAGCTCCTTCCGGCATATCAATGTTGACATACATGGATGCCGGATCTATATCAGGAAAAAATTCCACCGGTTTTTCAAGGCCCACTCGCAGAAGCCAGACCTGGAAAATGATGATAAGCAAGGCGAAAGATATGAGCAGTACGGCGATTCGATTGTTAAGAACCCCCTCCAGGAACTTTTTGTACCGGGAAAGGATAAAACCTGAGGTAACCACAGGTTTTTCCATGAGTTGTTCCATGGTTTGGTGGCCGTTTTCAGGATCAACGAAGCGGCTCTTGTCCACCTTAAGAAGCATGGACGCCAGGGCCGGATTGATCACCAGGGCCACAAAGAGGCTGGAAGAGAGGGTGATGATCAGGGTCAGCGGCAGGTAGCTCATGAATTCACCCATGATTCCTGGCCAGAAGAGCATTGGGAAAAAGGCGGCGATGGTGGTGAGGGTTGAGCCGATCACCGGGTAGGCAACTTCGCTGGTTGCCCGCATGGCGGCCTGAACCCGTGGCACACCCTGAGAAGTGAAGCGGTAGATGTTTTCGATAATCACAATGGCATTATCCACCAGCATTCCCAGTGCCAGGGTGAGACTGAAGAGAACTACGAGGTTCAGGGTGATACCAAGGGCATAGAGAACAATGAAGCTCAGGAACATGGAAAATGGAATGGCCAGACCCACCAGAATTGCATTGCGGAAACCCAGGGCAAACGGCAGTACAAGAATGACCAGGATCAGCCCTGAGATAAGATTGTTCTCAAGGTCGGCGTTCATATTGCGGATATCCTTGGCCTTGTCCATGAGTTTGGTCACACGGGTGCCCACCGGCCATGTGGGCGCAATTTCTTCCAGCAGCGCTTCCACTTGATCAGCGATGGCAATGATGTTTTCACCGGCCCGCTTTTTGACCATGATGTTCACCGCAGGCTGGCCGTTTAAGCGTGAGCGGCTTGATTCTTCCTTAAAGCCGTCATAGACCAGGGCGACATCAGTTAAATAAATCGGCTGGCCGTTATGATTGCCCACCACGAGCTGCAGGAAATCCTGCGGGGTCTTGAGCTCGCCGGGGGTCTGCAGCATGAAGCGGCCGTCAGCCATGCGCATGAAACCGCCGGAGACATTCTGGTTTTCCTGGCGCAGGGTGTTTTCCAGTTGTTGAGGGGAGAGACTGAAGTAGGTGAGTTTTTCCGGCAGGAATTCCACACGGATCTCACGTTCCAGGCCGCCTGTTACATCGACACCCAATACTCCGGGAATGGTCTCTATCTCATCAGACAGGTCATCGGCAATTTCCTTGAGTCTGCTTGATTCAATGGAACCGGTAAGAGAGTAGACCGCGATGGGCATCTCCGAGATATTCACTTCAAAGACGCTTGGGTCTTCTTCAAGGTCGGTTGGCAGGTCGGGATTGGCCTCGTCGACTTTATCTTTGACCTTTTGCAGTACATCGTCAATGTCGGTGCCGGTGGTGAATTCGATAATGATTGAACTGACCCCTTCAGAGGATATCGATTGGATCTTTTTGACGTTTTCGAGGCCGGTGAGTTTTTTTTCAATGGGAATGGTGACCGAGGTCTCCATGTCTGGCGGGGAAACACCACGATAGGTGGTGTTAATAAAGACATAGGGAATGGTGATATCGGGTTCGTTTTCCCTTGGCAGGACGCGGTAGCAATAAAGACCGATAGCCACAATGAGAATGGCAAGTACAACAACGCCGACGCGTTTTCGTATGGAGGTATCACTGACGATCACTGCATGTTCTCCAGGGGTAGAGCTTATCTCAGATTGTACCCGGATCCGGGTTGTCTACGGTTTTAACTATATTGACGGCTTGGCCGTCTTCAAGGCTTCGGTGTCCGACAATGGCCACCAGCTCACCGGATTTGAGGCCTTTGACAATCTGCACCTTCCAGCCCTCGAGAAAACCAGTGGTTATTGGTCGTTTGCGGGCCACACCATCTTCGATCACATAGATAAATTGTTCGCCTTCTTTGGAGATAACCGCGTAAAGGGGTATGCCAAGGGCGTCATTTACTACTGATTTATCAATACGCACCCGGGCAAACATCCCCGGTAAAATTGTATGATCATAATTATCAATGGCAAGGCGGAAGGTATAAACCATTGCATAAGAGTCCGGCTGGCTGGACAGGAAGATATTTGTTCCGGTAACTTCAAGACCATCAAGGGCTGCAAACCGGATGATGCTTTCCTTTATTTGTCTGACTGAAGAAACTGCTGATTCAGGAATAGCTACATCAACCTTGAGGCGATTTATGTCGAGAATTTGCGCCACAGGGTCATTCTGCGAAAGGAACATGCCGGTTTTGGCGGGTAAAGCGTTAACAACTCCGGCAATGGGGGCGCGAATAAAGCATCGCTCGAGATTCAGTTTTGCTGTTGCAACTGCAGCATTGAGTTCTGCTAATGTCGCCTGCGCTTCATCGAACTGTGACTGAGAAACTGCAGATTTGCCGGAAAGTTTCTCAAGACGGGAATAGGTGGTGGCGGCAAGTTTTTGCCGGGCCTCAAGAGATTTCAGGCTATTTTCATAGTCACGATTATCAATACTTGCAAGCAATTGTCCTTTTACAACAGTATCACCTTCGACAACTTCCATGGAGATAATTGTGCCGCCGACCTCGGCAATCACCGTAAGGTCTTCCCATGGTTTGGTAATCGCCGGCAGATCAAGACTGTCTGACATAACTGATTGCGTAAGACGTTGCGCAACTATGTTGACAGGGATTATAACCGCTGCCATGGATTTCTTCTGCTCGTCCTCGATGGCCTGTTTTTTCTTGCCGATGCTTGCCATGAAAATCAGGATCAAGAGGATGAGGACAAGAAGGGTGAGCCAGGGAAGGAGCGACCATATTTTTTTTGAAAGATGATTTATTGGATAGGTGTTCATTGAAGTAATTTGTAATTAGAGATGATTGATTTAAAGGGCAGCGCAAGCAGGTTATGAATCGGTAAAGCAATCCGCAGCTATCCTGTCCCAGATTCTGTGCGCCGTTTCTTCCTTGGAAAGAAGAGGATAATTTTCTTTTGTGCCATGGGCATCCATGAGAGTCACCTTGTTGGTGTCCACAGCAAAACCGCTGTCTTTTGCCGTAATGTCATTAATTACGATATAATCGAGGTTTTTCCTGTCAAGTTTCATTTTGCCGTGGGTCAGGTGATTGTTGCTTTCAGCGGCAAAGCCGATAAGCAGCGGAAATGTTTTTTTCTTTTCTTTTAATTTGCCCAACTCAAATAAGATGTCTTTATTCTCATTGAGTTCAATGCTCAGGGTATGCTTGGTTTTTTTAATTTTTGTTGGTGATAATTCCTTGGGACTGAAGTCGGAGACTGCCGCTGCTTTGACGATCACCGTTGCCTTTTCTACCCTCTCCATCACCGCGGTATACATTTCATAGGCAGTTGTCACGGAAACCACAGTCACACCCGGAGGATGGGGCAGAGAAGAGGGGCCGCTGATAAGAGTTACTTCAGCGCCGCGCATTGCCGCGGACTGTGCCATGGCGTAGCCCATTTTCCCGGAAGATCGGTTGCTGATAAATCGTGCGGGATCAAATGCTTCCTGGGTCGGACCCGCAGTAACCAGCACCTTTTGGCTGTGAAGGTCCTGTGGTATGAGCGCTGAAAAGACGGCGTGTCGAATCATCGGCCATTCTGGCATTCGTCCCGGACCTTCTTCGCCGCAGGCCATGGATCCGGAATCAGGTTCAAGGACATGATAGCCGAATTTTTTAAGTCGTTTGATATTTTTTCGGGTTGCCGGATGCATGTACATTTTTGTATTCATTGCCGGACAGACAAGGACCTTGCTGTCAGCCGCAAGGATCACGGTTGAAAGAAGATCATCAGCCATACCGTTTGCAAGCCGGGCAATGGTTTGAGCGGTGGCGGGCGCCACCAGAATCAGATCGTTGTTTCTGGCCAGGTTGATATGGGGGATTTTTTCCGGAGACGATTCATCGAACATCCGGGTGTGCACCGCGTTTCCGGAAAGGGCGGCAAAGGTCAGAGGGCTTACGAATTTTGTCGCTGAGTCGGTCATTACCACCGTGACAATCGCCCCTTCTCTTCGCAGGTTCCTGAGCAGGTCGCAGGCCTTATAGGCAGCGATGCTTCCGGTTATTCCCAGGAGTATTTTTTTGTCGGTCAATAACATGGTTTTACTCTAAGTGCTAAGTGCTGAGTGCTGAGTTCTAAGTGCTGAGTGCTAAGTAAAAAAAGACAATAGTTGGAATTAAGGAGAATCACTCCTCACCCCTCACCCCTCACTCAGTACTTTATTTAACCTTGGTGATATAGGCATAGACGCTGGTTTTTCTGCCGTAGCCGCTGTCAATTATCCTGATAATACAGGTGTTGTCCGGTTTGATGAATGCCAGCATCACATCCTTTGCTTTGATCGAGCCGGTCATTTCCCAGCCGGTTTTCTTCATGGTATTGATGAAGAAATCAGTAAGCGAATTGATTTCGACGCGGCCGGTGAAATTAAGGATGCCGCCTGAATAGGTTGAGGTCTGGATGACGATACTGTTCTCGCGGTTCCATTCAAGCTCACCTGGAATCAAAAGATCTTTGAACTCCGATGGATAATACGGCTCGGTTCCGGCAACAGGTTTTTCTGCGGTTTTTTCCGGCTGGGATTTTTCATTGGGGCCGCTGAAATCCAATTCCGCACAACCACTCATGAGAAATTGTGAAAAAAACAGAACAACGAAGATGAACACCACTTTTTTATTGAAGATAGTTGCAGATTCCATTCGCATCCTCCTGAACCGGCGAAGCCGGAATTAGTATTTCATAAATTGGTCAGTGTCAAGCAAAGGTTCTTATCCCTGAGTCGCAGGATTTTTGTTCTTGAGCATATGTTTCGGATAAAGGTCTAAATTACTTTAAGTATGAGTTGGTCGAGATCTTTTCTCTTTGTTTTCTGGTCCCGATGTCCCGGATGTCCTATGGCAACAACCGCCATCAGATCGAGGGTATCACTGAGCTCTAAAATTTTATTTACCTGGTCTTTGTTTTTTAATATCTGTCCGAGCCAGACCGCACCAAGGTTAAGGGCCTCCACCGCAAGCAGCATATTCTGAATGCAGGCACCTGCGGCCTGATGATCCTTTACTTCATCATACATGGCTTCTTTGTCCAGATATACGGCAATGAGCGCCGGAGCGGCAAGAATTATCCGGCTGTAATGGGTCTGTTCGGCTAATTGTTTTCTGGTTTCGTGGTCACGGATAATTACAAATCGCCAGGGCTGATTGTTCAGCCCGGAGGGTGCCCAGCTTCCGGCTTTGATGATTTCTCTGAGCTGATCCAGGGCGACATCGGTATCGGTATATTCTCTGATGCTGCGTCGAGTGTATATGGCTTCTAAAGCGGTTTTGCTCACGGTTATTATTTCTGAATGAAATGATTAGTTGTTTTCCTGTTTAAGATGACGAGACAAAAGATAGTCGGTCGGATGAGAGTTTGTCAAATCATTTACCGCATGGAACATGCGTCATTGCAGGGGAAAACATAATTTGTTAGTGTGTCGCCGAAAGGTTCAAGCGGATGGGGTTGTAAAAAGTCTCTTTATCGCGGCGTAAAAGCTTAGCCAGCTTTGGGTTCGCAGAATGATCGACATACCGTTGTCTGTTTCTCTAGGGAGTAATCGTGGCGAAAAAGAAAAAACACGTACCGTTGCCGATTCTTGCAGCAGGCAATTCAGTGATCGATACCCATTGTCATCTGGATATGGCGGATTACCTGGAGGATCTTGATCTGGTTGTGGATCGGGCGTTTTCAGCTGGTGTTTCAAAAATTATCACCGTCGGCATTGATGTCGCCAGTTCACGGGCTGCGGCTGAGATTGCCGGGCGCTATGAGTCAGTATGGGCAACCGTGGGCATTCATCCTCATAATGTGCACGGTGTGACGGAAGAGGACTATCAACAGATTTTTGAAATAGCTTCCCTGCCAAAAGTGGTTGCCTATGGAGAGGTCGGTATGGATCTGGTGAAACAATATGCGCCGGTTGCGCTTCAGAAAGAACATTTCAGGAAACAGCTGCGCCTGGCAAAGGAGCTTGATCTGCCGCTGATAATTCACGACCGCGAAGCCCATGAAGACATCCTTGCAATATTGAAAGAAGAAGCGCCGTTTCCGGCCCGCGGGGTGATGCACTGCTTTTCAGGGGATGTTGCTCTTGCCAGGGAAATGGAGCGATTTGATTTTATGATTTCATTGCCGGGGATTGTCACCTATAATAATGCTGATATCACCCGCCAGGTGGCATGTGAGGTCTCCCTTGACAACCTTATTGTCGAAACCGACGGCCCGTATCTTTCCCCGGTTCCAAAGAGAGGGAAAAGGAATGAGCCGCTTTTTGTCCTCTACACTGCGGCATTTATCGCGCAATTAAGAAATATTTCGGTTGACGAGGTTGCAACAAGAACCACGCAGAATGCAGAAAATCTTTTCCGGTTGAAGTAAATTATGAATATGCCGTCTTCCATAAAAGAAAATCTTCATAGGGTGCGGGAACGGATTGCGCGTGCCGCAAATCGGGCCGGGCGATCGACTGAAAATATCAAGCTTGTTGCGGTGAGCAAGAGGCAGTCAACCCAACTCATCCGCGAAGCAGTTGTTGCGGGACAGAGAGTATTCGGAGAAAATTTTATTCAGGAAGCTCAGGGGAAAATCAATGCACTGGATGATCTGGATATCTCCTGGCATTATATCGGCCAGCTCCAGTCCAATAAGGCAAAAATTGCGGCTGATATTTTTCAGATGATTGAAACCATCGACCGAGTCAAACTTGCCAATATGCTGGAGAAACATCTCACCGGCAATGATCAGCAACTCTCAGTTCTGGCGCAGATTAATATCGGCCGGGAAAAACAGAAAGGCGGTGTCTTGCCGGAAAATGCCGAAGAATTCCTCGAAGAACTGCAGCAGTATTCTCATGTAAGGGTGCGGGGGTTGATGACCATGCCGCCCTTTATTTCGGATCCTGAAAAACTGCGGCCCTACTTTCGGGAGATGCGTCAACTCGCCGAACAATTCGCCGCCCGGGGATTGTTTTCGGACCAGGGGCAGGTTGAGCTTTCCATGGGTATGTCCGGAGATTTTGAAGTGGCGATTGAGGAAGGTGCAACCCTTGTGCGGGTCGGGACTGCTATATTCGGTGCGCGTTAGTTAGTTTCCGAATTGAAAACAAATTCGTGTTGCCTGGCAAAGTTCGAATCACCGATTAACTGTAAACTTCCAAGTTGTTTCCGGGGGACCTTCCTCGTCTTACGCCCTCAAGATGGCTGGTAATTATCGACGAGATAATCCCTGAGCTGGTTGAATGTGCAACCATAGGTTTGAACTTCTCCCTCTTTACCCCGGACCGCATATTTTTTTGAAGTGAAATGGATTTTGGCTTCCTCCAGGATATCAATGGCGTCGCCGCTTATCAGGATATCCACGCCGGCTTTTGATGTGAGGCTTTCAAGCCTGAAGGCGATATTGACTACATTGCCGATAACCGTAAAATCCCGCTGTCCGTCAACGCCCATGTTGCCGATAATTGCTTCGCCGGTGTTAAGCGCCGCATGGATCTTAAGCTCCCATGGAACTTCAGGGATCTTGTAGCCGATACTGCGGGTGTACTCACTTATTTCAAGGGCGGTCATCAATGCCTGATTAACGGTTTGTTTAAGATCCGGGCCGCTTTTCCAGATAGCAAGCACCGCATCACCGATGAATTTGTCAACAATGCCGTTATTTTTGCGGACAATGGCAGTGACCTTGCCGGTCCAGGCCCTTAATAATTTTGAAATGAGATTGTCGCCGATTTTTTCAGACAATCGCGTATATTCAGCAATATCACAGACAAGAATGGTCACTATTTCTTTCTGAATAAAGGCAACTGTCTGGTTTTCCGGGTCCTCTTCATCCTGGTCTTTTTGCAATGCAGGTGAACTCTTCTGGAAAAATATGATATTCGTGTTGCCGATGGCGATTATATCCCCGGATTGAAGGTGGGTGGGGGTGAGGATTCGTTTATTATTGACAGATGTTCCGTTGGCGGAGCCCAGATCAATGATGGAATATACATCATTCTGTTCAACCTGGATCATCGCGTGCTTTCGTGAAACCCAGGAATAGGGGAGAGCGATGTAATTATCAGTTGAGCGGCCTATTCTGAATGTGTTTTTTCCCCCCAGCGGCCAGGTGTTTTCAACAGCACCAGCGGCATCTATTTGTTTAAGGGATACGGGTAGTTCGGAAGAATCGGCCATTTTTTATCAGGAATTTAATTATTATAAGGATTTAAGAAGATGATATTTAGTGGTTTAAAAATATGAATACCTGGTTCATTATTTGAGTATTTTGATTATTTCCGAAGCGTCAGGAAACCGGCCGATTTTACGTTTTGAAAAAATTTCCCTGCCATCCGCAACAATTTCAAAAATTCCACCGGAACCGGCAATGTATTCCACTTCGGCGCTGATTTTTTTTTGAATTTCAGCTCCCAAACTGGAAGCCCGGGGGAAATAGTTTCACTGTTTGCAATAAGTAATTGATATTTTCATACATATCGCCTCGCACTATACCTAAATTTCATCTGGATAGCCATATTGTAAACCCGCAGCTACATTCAACTATAAAACCAATGCAATCAATAATATATCCTTTTGAATATTCTTTCAGTATTATTCAAAGTTGTTTTAAATGCAAAAAAAAGAAAGGTATTTAACAAGATACATGGAAATGTTAAATTGAATATATTGTCGTATTATTAATATGTTGTCGCATCGCTTCCAGAGTAATTTTTTTTGATAATTTGCTGTGAACCGGTTATTCATCTGTTTGCTTGAGGAAGAGAAACTGTATTTTTTCTCGCCTGAAAACGTATAAAGATTTGACATAACTATCTATAATTAATTATATAAATTGAATAATCTATGAACAAATCGCAGTTTCGTGTTATGAGTTAGATAATCTCGGAGATAAAATAAATTCAACGGAAGTGCAATTAGTTCTGGATGAGCCGTAACAAAACTGTGAGGGAATTTCCAATAATAATGTTTGTCGGGCATTTTCACATGATAGAATATTACCTTAGTCTCGCAGGAGGAACGCTATGAGTCCAGAGGGGGTTATAC
This sequence comes from Pseudomonadota bacterium, assembly GCA_018823135.1. Lineage (NCBI taxonomy): Bacteria > Pseudomonadati > Pseudomonadota > Pseudomonadota bacterium. Next base: position 4,256 of record JAHJJF010000048.1, on the reverse strand, counting down.
GTCAGTGCTTTCGTTTGCAATTGACCGGTTCGGAAGTGATCACCGCAGACATTAAAGACGATACCTTTGAGATCGTTGATTTGGGAATCAACGGCGTCGGTATCACTCTCAAGTACGGTAATCTGTTTTCCGTAGGTGAAGAATTAACCTTAAGCCTAACTCTCGATGGAAAGAAATTCAGTCTGCAGGGTGTTGTGGTGCATATCTCGCCGGACACCTATGATAATTTCCTGTGCGGAATCGAATTAATCAATCTCGATAAGGACAGTGCGAAAAAATTTGAAACCTATTTTCAACAGCATCGTGCCAAGATATTCCAAAATGAATAACAGCCGTTGAATTGGATTATTAGAAGGGCTCGAATAGATGGCTGTTAAAAAGGAAAAAATAAATATTCTTGACGATCTTCTGGGCGGGCCTCATTTTGATCAGATACCCGGACTTGAAGAGCTGAACGATCTTGTGAAGCGGTGTGCCCAACCCCGGGAAGATGAACTTACCTTTGATGATTTTCCCCTGAAGAAGAAAGGCAAAAGCAGAAAAGACGAGAATCAGAAACTTATCGGTAAAAAGAGAATCACCCATTATCTCAGTTCCCAACTTGCAGCTGAACTGGATGATACCAAGGAGAGTTTGATTAAGTTGATGGCTGGTGAATACGGCACCCGGGTTACCAAATCTCTTATTATTGAGCAGGCCTTAAAGGTAATTATGAATGATTTTGAGATCAAGGGTGAAAAAAGTGCGCTGGTGAAACGTATATTGGCGAAAAACAGTAAATAACTGCGAATTTATCAGCCAAGGATCAAGTTGCAGTTGCTTATTTGCTAGGGATTTTTTATATATAATATTGAAATTTAACGAATAAAGTTGACGTCTAGTAAAAAATTACACTGGAGCACCCTGGTTCTTTCCCGAATTAATACGAAAATAATGACCAGCTGGACACTGTTTATTTTACGAAGATCAGCAGCATTAAATAAATACGCATGTTTCAGAATGAGATCGTAGGTATTAAGTATCTAGAGATTCAAACAGTACGCTGCGGCAAAAAATATTTTTTTTGCGAGATTCAAATTACTGAACGGGAGATTTCGTGATGGTTGTCACTTGTCCTCATTGTGAAAAAAAACATGAGATTGATGAAAAGAGAATCCCAGCCAATGTAAAAGTGGCACGATGTAATGGTTGCGGCAAGCAATTTCCCTTACAGGTTTCACAAAAGCCCGCAGCAGCGCCCGCTGCCCCTGGTGCTGCAGCTGCTGTGCCGGCTGCACACGCTGTCTCGGATCCATCCACGAAACAACCTACCCGTCGAATTGGCGTCACCTTGAGTAAGGGCGGGGTCGGGAAAACAACAACCTCGGTTAATCTTGCTGCAGGTCTGGCCCTTGCCGGTTTTAAAGTTTTACTAATAGATACTGATACTCAGGGGCAGGATAGTTTTATGTTGGGGGTCAACCCCAAGGCCGGACTTACCGAACTGGTTACCCAGGAAGTAAGACCAGAAGAGGCCATCATCAAGGCCCGGGAGCGGTTGTGGTTGTTGGCGGGTGGAAAATCCCTGGCCGGACTCAAGCGCATCATCGACAGAAAAGATTTCGGCGGCGAAATGACCCTGAAAGAGACCCTTGAACCATTGGATGGGGCCTATGACTACGTTATCGTTGATACTTCTCCAGGCTGGGACCCTCTGACGGTCAACGTTCTCTTTTATGTGAAGGAGATTCTCGCGCCGGTTTCACTTGAAGTCATGACCCTTCAGGGTCTTGTTGAATTTTTGAAAAGTATGTCCGCTATCCAGAAATACCGCAAAGGGGTTTCGCTGAAATATATTCTGCCGACTTTCAGGGACCAGAGAGTCAAGAAATCCACGGGAATCCTTGAAAGACTTGAGCAGCTCTACGGGAACATACTTTGCACTCCGATCAGATACAATGTCCGGATTTCTGAAGCCCCGGCCTATGGGCAGACTATCTATGAATATGCCCCTGGAAGTCCCGGCGCTCTTGATTACCGTGAACTTGTCAGGAAGATTGCCAATAATCCCAATTTGTTTAAGTAAATAGTTCAATCATATAATTGACAACGGCATCGGCTCCCCGATGCCGTTTTTCGTTGCAGACGAGGTAATTATGAAAACAAATGTCGAGTTGGTTTCTTTGTATAAAAGCCTGGTTTCAGGATTGCGGAGTTTGTCCTTTGCCCTCGTGCTGATTTTTTTGTGTTCCCTTGATTCCTTCGCCCAGGAAGAACCTCAAATAATTGAAATTACCCAGATCGTCTGTCAGTTCCTCGAGTTTGAGGGGAAGAATTATAATTTTGTCACCACCCGAAAAACTGACTGTGAATCAATCAATAAGCAGACTCTTAATGAGAGAGCAGAGCAGTTCAAACCATTGGAACTCAAAAGCGGCGACTATATCTTCCGGGTCAAAAATGTAAATGTACCCTATCAGATTGGATTTTATATCAGGAGCGCCCGTCTGGTTGACCGCCTCCGCTTGCCCAAGATTTCGGGCGGCGGTCTTTATCGGGGAGTGACAAAGGATTACCCGATCCACCTCAAAGCCGGCGAATACCTGTTTTCCTGCCCGCTTAATCCTACACCGGATTATCGTTTGATTGTGACGGATTAACTCCGGATCTTATCTTTGCAATAAGCCAGGCAACCGCTTCTGAGTAAAAGCAGAAAATCATGCCCACTACCGTGGAAATCGTCGTGAACCAAAACAAGACGAGATGCAGGGTATGATACCGGTAGAGAAGCAGATCCAGAATAAAAAGGATCAGACCCTGATGAATCAGTGACGATCCCACCCGCAGCCAATATCCTTTTTTTATAAAATTCAGCTTTTCACTTCCGGCTACAGCCATGAACAGGACAATTGTCTGGAGGATCAGCGAGGCGATAAGCACTGTCAGGATCGCTGTTTTCCAGTCCAAAAAGATTCCGCAAAGCACAGCAGCGGCAACAAGAAAGACTGCAAAGCGATTGACCCAGACAACCGGCAGAAGCCGTTTGGGCACACAGATGCCCAGAAGAAGAATCAAGGCAAGAATAAACGGGGTCACCGCTTTGTTCATGTTGTGCATGTACAGTGACTTGGTTGCAGGGGGCATTTGATGGATTTCGGCAAATTTGAAGTAGAACATGCCGTAAATGCTTATTGCCGAAATGATGAAGAGCACCACCGCGGTTGCCAGGATCAGGTTGAAGTCATAGGAAGATTTTTTTAACATGATTGTTTCTGATTGATAAAATAAGTAATTATCAATTGATAATTGTTAATTGTAAGCTACATTCACTCTTCACTTTCTTTTCATTGAAACGTATGCTCGCCCGGGAAGAAAAATGAACTGATAAAGGTAAAGATCATCGCCAGGAAACAGAGAATTCCAAGGGCCGATGAAAAATACCACATGCCGGGTTTATTCGCATAAAGTCTGGTATGAAGATAGGTGCTGTAAATTGCCCACATCATCAGTGAACTGCAGATTTTCGGGTCCCACCACCAGTTTGGCCCCCATGCCTGAAGCGCCCAGGGATAGCCCAGAAGCATTCCCAGGGTCAGGACAAAATATCCCATTTTTGCATAACCGTAGCCAAGTGTTTCAATGGACAGCTCGCGATTAATCAGCATGAAAACCGATGCGGCAAATGTCAAGGTTATGCAGGCATAACTGATGAACAGAAGCGGCGGGTGGAACCACATATAATGGGCATTATAGTAAAAAATCATTTTGGGATAGAGGCGCATGAAAAGCCCCAGCCTGTTGAACGGCGTGATGTCGGCGGAAAACCATGGGCTGATTTCCCTGAAAAATTGCGGCAGGGGATCAGTAAACGGATCGGTACCAAAAAACAGGATTGCAGTTTGAATGGCGAGGATCAGGTGAATGAATCCCATGAGCCGGTGGTTTTTTATTCTCAGGTAAGCGATTGATGCCAGGAGCGCATAGCAGAGAAACCAGAAATAATATTTTTCATTTTCAATCCATACGGGGATTGTATATCGGGGCGGCGCCAGGGCGTCATAAAGGGGAAGGGGGTATGGCGAGCCGGCGTTCATGCTCTGCAGTTGCAGGTTGAGCCATTGGATGAATTCGGCCGGCAGTTCCAAGGGTAAATGTCTGTTGATACAGTAATGAAACCAGCAGATCAATAGAAATCCCGCAACATATAAACCAGCGGTCATCCCATGAAGCCAGCCGGATGATTTCTGGAAATGCGGCTTAGGGGAACAGAGATTTAT
>JAHJJF010000047.1 GCA_018823135.1 Pseudomonadota bacterium | reverse complement strand
TCCCTCCTGCTTTGATCCTTTCTCAGGATTGATCCGGACCCCGACAAAATCGTACTGCTTTACACCTGAATCGTGGAATTGCTTTATCGCTTGCCAGTGCAAAAGGTTCATCGCACCGGTCATTGGTTTTGGGATACTGCCGCCATATACATAATAGGCGCAATGATTACTGAAAGGAATCACCACGCAGCCCTGAACCTCTCCTTGAAATTCAGCAACAAGAATTGCAATATTCTGACCAAGACTTTTCACATATCGCCCAAAAGCCTTTCGGTCCATAAACCCAATATCGGATCGCTTGAAGGTATCCCGCACCAGCTCATATGCCGTATCCAGATACTCAATTCCGCTTTTAACCTGCACCTCTTTTTTCATCGCTTGTCGAATATTACGCCGATGACTTGTGTTGAGATTGCCCCAGAGGGTTTCTTCCGGCTGTGTCAAATCAATGATGTAAGAACCATAGGGAGCTGCGTCAGCGCCATCGGGATATGTGCGAAAAATTGTGTTGGTTGTTGCGGGAATAATCATGTCCGCACCCAAGGACCGGAAAAAATCCATGGCGCTGTTTAAAAATGATTTTTCTTCTTCGAGAGAGAAATCTTCTCCCAGCGAAATAGTTTCAACCCGGAATCGAACCATGCGAAATATCGCCTTGCGGATAATTGTATAGGGTAATATGCACCGGAGCTGCCCGCGGCCGTCAAAACCTCCGAGCCACCCGTAGTCATCACCTGTGGCCTTTAAGAACGGCTCGGAAGCATACACGGAAAGATCCGGATGCCAATCAATTTCTATTTTTTTTGCCTGCATAAATCTTGTCTTTTTCAAATAACGAATATTGAATATCGAACCGCAGAATAATGAAGTTCAAATCCTAAATTTCAAATACATTGTTCTTGGTTGTAGTTCATTTCTAAAAAAAATACGTAACAAACGAATATCATTAACTTTTGTCGACTGCCGCCTTTTTGTAAGAAGAGAAAAACGTCCAACACTGACCCCCGGTATGATGCGGTTGAAAATTTCACTTCGAAATTCAATATTCTATATTCGATATTCAGCTGTTCATTTATAAATTATCTTCGCAGTGCAACCTTTCTTTAAAACCTCACATTGTCCAGTGCTTGCTCAAAAGTCGATATGGCAATCTTCTTTTGTCGTAAATAGGAGAGGAAAGCGTCAACTGCCACGAAATCCACCAAATCCTTTGTGTGGCCTATTGCCACTAACGGCCGGTATGTTGATGGATCATCCTGGTCCTTTTTATATTCTCTATCCACCATACTGATGAGTTCATCCAGGGTCATTCTGCAGAAATCGAATTTCAATGGATATTGCAACCGCAGCAGGTCACGAATTCGTCCCATCCTCCCCTTTGTTGCCTGAGAGGATGAAGAGCTTTTGCGCTGCATTCCGACACGTTTAGCGGTGAACATCTTCCAGATCGGGACCATCTGAGTATAAATTGGCAATTCAAGCAACATCCCGTCAGTGGATGCAATATTGACATCATCCGAAAAATTCCAATAATAGCCGTTTTTCAAAGCGCGCCGGTAGTCCAACGAGTGTTTATGTTGAACACCACCTTTAAAGACAGATGAATCCACTTTTATGCCCTGGTCCGCCAACACGGTTGCTGCAGCCTGAGTGGGCTGAAATAACCAGTTCCCAGCCCTGAACGATATCGGAATAAATTCCGAATCACCAATGACCTTCCGTAAATAATCCATCGAACGCTGAACAATTTGGCTGATTCGATCCGGCGACAGGGTGCAGAGGTTATATTCCTGATAATCCAATACCCATTTACCCTTTTCATGCCTGGCATTGTACCATTGCGGATGCAAATGCAACCCAAGCTCAAAACCTGTTTCATGAAATTTCCGGATCTGCTGCTTCACCAGATGAATGTCCGGATCAGAACCTGCAGCTTCAATCATTTCAAATTCTGCAACCTCAACGAATGAGACAAAACGCGCGTCCCACTTGTCAAAGATTGCCACCAGTCTTTCCGCCGGCTCATAAACCAGTTCTCGCAGGGAACCTTCTCCATTCCCGTATATCTCGTAATCAATTGTAAAGACGCAGTCGATCATGATTATTTAAATATCGAATATCGAACAAGAAATATCCAATGATGAAGTTTTCCCCTCGACATTCTTCTGTTTCTCAGAGTCTCAAAAGCTCTCATGCTTGATCATTATCCTCCCGAAAGGTGCTTGGTAATACCATTTTTATATGCTGCTCTCAGGCAGAATTCTTCCGGGGATATTCCAATAGAAAGGTAAGCGCTAACAGCATCCAGGCCTGGGACCATCTCATATAGGATAATCGGTTCTTGAAGAACGGCTGGATATGATAGTAAAAGTATCCCTGGTTATCCCATAAATGTTTCATCGACCAGTCAAATACCGCTTGTGCCTGCTCGACGCTCCGCTTATCAAGGTCCTTGAGTGACAGCAGGGTAATGATGCTTTGCGCTACACAATGAACATCAATGGGATAGAGACGGTTATGAAAATATTTCGGCGCCCCGTCTTCCATGAAAAAATGCTTGAGATAAAACGCGTAGCCTTTGCGGATATGGGGTTCAAACTCCGATGTTTCGATAGAAATATTAATAGACTGCAAGGCGCAGAGGTTATAGCCGGTGTGAAAATTATCCACCCAGCGCTGGGTGGACATTTCGCCATAATCCCATGAACCGTCTTCCTGCTGCCGGTCTGCCGAGTATCGGGTAACTTTCAGGGCCGGTTCAAGAAATTTTTCCTCACCGCCATGCTTGTATATTCTGCAAAAAAGAGCGGCGCCAAGAAAATTTGCATTATGGGTCCGTGACTGCAATGCCGGCAGAGGATAGCTGAATCCGGCAACAGGCCCTTCATCCCAATAAAGCTCGTTGAGGATATATTCCGCAGCGCTCATTGCCATGTCCAGGCAACGCTGGTCATGAGTATACTCGTAAGCGTCGAGGAGTGCATTTGCGACAAACACAGTACAGACCAAATTCGGATATCCTCGGGGAACCAGCGGCTTCCGGGTCTGCCAGGGAAAGCTGTAGCCCCAGCACCAGTAGGATGTGTCCGGCGACCGGAGGGCAACCAACCTCTCAACCATAACCCCCACAAGGTCTTCGCCTCCCAGGAGATCGAGTCGCGAAAGTTTTACAAACGAAGCAAGAAAAAGGGCAAGGGCCTTCGGGTTCTGTTCCTTTGAGATCAACAGCAGCGGTCGGATATTTATCGGCAGCCGCTTCATGATCTGCGTCATGGCTATCCGGCAGATTCTGCTTCTGGCAAATGGTGTGCTGTTAAAAACCCGGCTGTTTAAAGCATCATAGGGGTCATACCCTGCCCAGTCATTTTTTCTGCAGTAGCTCAGGAGCGAAAATAAAGTCTCACTGATCCGGTCTTGATCTTTATTCACTAAAAAACTCCATCTAAAACAGCTTTATATCACCGCGAAACATGGTAAACAGAACCGCAGAATATCGAATATTGAATGTCGAATGTCGAATGTCAAAGTTTTTACTAAAAATAGAGACGAATATCGCTCAATCTGTTTTCGTGTCCGAAGCTTTGTGTGAAGATAGTTTCTTGTAGTGTCTTGCAGAATTCTGAAGATTAAATCTTTAACTTCGACATTCAATATTCTGCGTGACCTCGATATTCTGAGGTTCTCTTTTAAATACTTCGTTCTTCCCCTTCCCGGGTCTAGTGACTTGCCTCTCACAACTTAAGGTTTTTCAAGCAATCAACAATTCTGCCCGCAGTCTTGCCATCCCAGAATTTTATCTGCTTCCGCTCGCTCAGAGAGCCTCGCAGAATCGCATCGGTTTTGGTCAGCACATCATCAAGCTCACAGAGCTGATTTGTCCCCTGAGTAATGGTAATGGGCCTTTCGGTATTTTTTCTCACTGTCAGGCACGGAATCCCGAGATAGCTTGTTTCCTCCTGGATTCCTCCCGAATCGGTTATCACGAACCGGCAGTTGAAAACCAGGTTCATGAAGCGTATGTAATTGAGCGGTTCGGGTAAAAACAGATTGCCGTTTGCTTCGAGATCAGCAAGGAGACCGTGTTTTTCCATGTTCTTCCGGGTCCTGGGATGGATCGGGAAAACAAACGGCATTTTTCGGGCAACATCAATAAGTATGCCACAAAGCTTTTTCAGTTGAACAGGATCATCCACGTTAGATGGGCGATGCAGGGTGCCGACTCCATAACCCCCGGATTCCAGGCCGAACTCTTTATAGGTCTGCTGGGCTTCGATCCTGGTTCGCATCATTTCCAGGGAATCGATCATGATATTGCCAACCAGCAGGATTTTTTCCGGGGCAATTCCTTCTCTGAGCAAATTCTCTGAACCGTCTTCGGAAGGGGTCCAAAGGTAATCTGCCAGCACATCGGTGGCCAGCCTATTGATCTCCTCGGGCATTCCCCTGTCATAGGACCGCAGGCCCGCTTCCAGATGAGCAACCTTGATTCCCAGTTTTGCGGCGGTAATGGTTGCGGCCATGGTTGAATTCACATCGCCCACCACCACAACAAGATCCGGCCTCCGGTCAAACAGGATCTTTTCATAGGCGATCATCACCTTGCCGGTCTGCTCGGCATGGGTGCCGCTCTTCACATCAAGATAAATGTCCGGTTTCGGTAGCCCGAGATCCTCGAAAAAGGCATCGGACATATTGGGATCATAATGCTGACCCGTATGGACAATAAGCGGCTCGACCCAGGTCTCTTTTCTGAGGGCATGATAGAGCGGCGCAATCTTCATGAAATTCGGCCGTGCCGCGCATACCAGATGGATGATCATAATGATAAGCCCTTTATTTTCATGCTATTTCACCAAACGTAATATATTCACTGCAAAGCATACGAAGAACGTTAACAGCGAATATCGAATCCTGAATATCGAACCGCCGAATAATGAATAACGAATTAGAACTAACTGTTTATCAAGGCTCAAGTCCTTTGCCTCACGACTTAGGCCCTGGTTCGGTTCTTCTTTTAAACTGTGCGGTAATGGAAGTTTTTTTACGATAACTTCTGCGGTTCGAAATTCAGTATTCGACATTCTACGGTTCGGATATAATTGCGCCTCACACCTTTGTTTAATACATCAGCTTTCCTGGGCAAGCTTTTCGATGACCGAGACAATTTTCTGCAACGCCGGGCGGGCTCCGAACCCGCCATCATTCTCTTTATTCCGACGAATTGGTTTGATTTTCGCCAGCACATCCTCAACGCTCTCAAGGAGAGTGAGCCGCCCCTGGTCTTGTAAATATTGGTCCACTGCCCCGGTTTTTCCCCGAAAAATACTGAAAACCGGAACTCCCAGGGCTGCTGCCTCTCTGTTCATGGTTCCACCGCCGCTGATAACAAAATCCGCATGCCAGATGAGGTTTAAGCCGTCAACCACCTCTTTGGGGATGATGATTTTCTTATTCGAGAAAAGACCTGGCCAATCCGCCCTGATCTGCTCCTCCTGCCTCTCGTTTCTGGGCAGCATAACCATCTTCACCTCGGCCATTGCCGCAAGAGATTCAACCGTGGCTGCAAAGAGTTTCTCGCTTTCCGGACTGCGGTAATGGGCCTCTGATGCCGGGGGGCGGATTACCGCAACAATATCATTCTGGTTCAACCCCAGGGTTTCCAGTATACTCGAATCCGGTTTGAAGCCCGGGACATAGACGTCTTCCTTGATACCCGGATAGGAATGCACCTGGCTTTTCGATCGTTCCCGAACTCCATTTACGATGATTTCCGGGACAACCACACAGGTCGGATGAAAAAACATCAGGCCGGTTGTATGTTCGTAGTCAAATATGACGATATTTGGAATTCGCAGGAAGTTGGCGACAATCTGCTGCGTTCTGGACCCGTGGGAAACCGCAATATCCGGCTTCTCCCGCAATATTGTCGGTATCATCTGAACAACCCTGATCAGTGTTCCGACAATCTTCATGATCTTGTGTTTACCGTAATGTCTGCCGATCGGGGTGTATTTCATTCCCACGAGGTCGGCAAGTCCGCATACCTGAAAACATTTTCTCGCAGTCATGGTGAAGTCATAATTTTTTTTCTCCAACTCCTCGATGATCGGCTTGAAAAAAGGGACATGCGGCGTGTTGTCCAAATCAATCCAGATTTTTTTCTTTAATGCAGTTTTCATCTCAATTTTTCCCTGTTGAATTCCATGACTCCCGTGAATCCTTTATTTCTAACGTAATTACTGACAATTCATCTTGAAATATTTTTTTCTGCCGCATTCCTGAAGAAGCTCACCCCATCATCTTCCGATCGCTTTTGACTGCTTCATGAAATGAGCTACATCCCTGGGCAGAGCATGCCAATATTTCCCTTCATATCTGGACCGGACATATTCAAGAAATTTTTCATAGATCTCCGCGGAATACTCTTCCAGTCCGGGATCCTTGCCACCAAAGCTCATATAGTCCGGATGGGTGATCAACAGAGCCATTCCGCCGTTTTCTGCAATCCAGTCGAGTTTCCGGGCCCAGATGTCAAAGCTCTTTTCCTGCAGAATAACAAAGAGGGTAAAATCCTGGGGCAGGGTGTACGGCAGCTCCACGAAGCCGCTGCCGTTTGCATGGGAATGTTCCCAGTAAGGGAAAATGGTCCCGGCCCCCAGAGGCTTGGGTTCAAAAGGATCGGTATCGAATGTTGAAGCATCGTATTCAATATTCAAATTGTGCATCCATTCCAGAGTTCCGAGCATGGAAGGGGTGCGGTATCCAACAGCCCCCCAATCCTTGAGATACTGATTGATTATGACGGATTGCTCCTGAAAAGACTTTTGGTACATGAACGATCTGCCATCGTGAGTAACCCCGTGAATGCCGACTTCAAATCCTTTGCTGTCAAGGATCCGGCGAATTTCCGGAGGAACCGCATAATCTTTAAGGACGAAATTGAAAGAGGAGCGGAACCCGAGCTTCTCTTCGAGCTCCGACAGTGCCAGGCATTTCTTCACGCCTTTCATGCATTCCACATCATGGGTCAGAACAAAGGCGAATTGTTTTTGATCGGGCCAGCCGGACCAATGATCAGGCGGCTTCGCCGCTTTTGCGTCGATGGGCCAGACATCCTTATACAATTTACGTCGCCGCTGGGCCAGAACTCGCCGCAGGGCAATCTGTAACCTTCTCGGTATAAACGGCTTTATCGCATAAAAAATTTTATTTCGTATCATACTTTGTATAAAAATTACCGCTCATCTTGTGATTGCCCGGCAGTAATGCAAATTTTCCTGTAACGCGGTCCTGCAGGCGCCGGAACAGGCTCGTCGAAAAGAAGTATAGCTTAAATTGAGCCGAAGCCATACAAAAATTACCCCATATGTCTGTATAACACCGATCCAATTATTTTTAAGAAAGGAATCGGCGTCTTTCTGAAAATACCGGCCTGCCATCCTTCCACACCGGAAGGCAAACAGAGAAAGCTGTTTTGATGAAAATCATACCGGTAATAATGAATAATCCGCTGAGCTGTTCCCCAACCGGCCTTGAATTGCCTGAGACCATCGTGTCCTTCATCGGTTCGGCCGAAGCTGAATTCCCTGAAACCCTTTTCACAATACCATTCAAGCGCCTTCCACATGACCAGGTTGTTCGGCCGGAGATCCTGGAATGTAAAATCTGATGCGCCATATTTGTAAATTGCTTTATCACCTATATGGAAATAAACAGAG
>JAHJJF010000046.1 GCA_018823135.1 Pseudomonadota bacterium | reverse complement strand
CGGGTAATAGTGGATGCAATTTCCAGAGTGGAAAACAGGGTGACGCTGATCAATTCCCAGAAGGATATGCAAGGCGCCACAGGGGATGCGGTCAAAGCCCTTTTCGGGGGGCCGGCACTTGCCGCCCTGGATGAGCAGAAGTTGTTAATGGGGCCTGTTACATATGCGGACAGCAGGCAGGGCAGTTCCTTCGGGCTTCAGTTGCAACAGGTGATACGGCAGAATCTGACCAAGATTGAGGGTCTCATTGTTGTTGAGCCGATCAAAAGAAATACTGCGGTTGTCGAGCAGGCCATCAAGACTCGCGGCATCGGGATGAATGAAAAAACACCTGCTTTGGGTACTCCGGCTATGCAGGCGATGATCGACGGCGCCCAGGTAGCTCTTGAAGTGACATACACGGTGCAGGGCATGGAAGTATGGGTTGAAATGTTTCTTAAGGAAGCCGGAACGGACATCCTTAAGGGCGCATCTTCAGCAATCATTGACCGCAACACCATCCCCGTAACCCTTGAACTCATCCCCGACCTTGCGGATACTCTTCCGCCTTCGGTTGATAGCGCAAGTGCCGTTAAACTGGTTGTGACTTCACATCTCGGTGACGGCCAGACATATCAGGAAGGGGACACGATTTCCTATTTTGTCAGCTCCAACAGGGATGCTTTTGTCTTGCTTATTTATGAGGATGCTGAACATAATCTGATTCAGATACTGCCGAACAAATATTCAGGCAACGGATTTTTTAAGGCCGGAAATTATATGGAAGTTCCTGCTGCCTCGGACCCTTTTGAGTTCTTGATCCAGGGACCTTTCGGGATAGAGAAGCTCTGGGCTTTTGCCCTGACAAAGCCGCTTCCGAAATTATCCGGCATGGAGCTTGAAAACGGACTTACCCTGTTATCCGATAAAATGGATGTGATTTTGGGATTATTGAGGGCCTATGGCAATCAGTCCGGTGTGTCCTATGGTGAGGCCAAGACGATTGTCACAACCGTACCCCGAAGATGATATTGCTTGTAATAACATGTTTTTTGAGTATTTTTTTGAAATATAGGCGCAGGTTCCAAAGAGAAAAAGTGTAAAAATAAGGAGGAGTTCTATGATGAAAAAGATGATCGCATTGCTTGGTCTGATAGCTATTACAGTACTTTCAGGATGTGCTTCCCAGGAGAGTGGGCCGGTGGGCATTCCTGATGAAAGCGCGCAGGAAAAACTTATTTGGAGCTCCCAGGCTGAGCGTCCGGCCTGGACCATGGAAGAGCCGGATACAGAGGGAGATGTCATGTCGTTTGTCGGTGTATCTGACCGTTTTGCATCCGAGAAAGGCGCCAGGGAAGATGCTCGGCGTAATGCCATGGAAAGCGTTGTTAAATATATGGGCACCCTGGTAAAGGATAAATTCGAAAAAGCCGCCGTGAGTTTCGGCCTTGAGAGCAGTGTGGTTGATCCTACTGCCAGTGCCAGAGAGTTTGAAAAACAATTAGCGGTCAACATGGCCAGCAGCGTTAAAATGAAAAGCTGGTATATGGAGAAATGGCAGACAACTACAGGTGTAGGCTGGCAGGCATTTGTCCTGGGCAAGGTGCCTCGCAGTGCGATAGATGATACCTACAAGAACACTGCACGAGCCAAACAGAAGGATGCTGAGCAAAAGGCCAAGGATGCTGCTGACGAAGTAGCAAAGGCCCAGGCCGAGAAAGCGGCTGATTTCTGGAAACAGATGCAGGAGCAGGGTGTAGTTGAATAAGCAGTATATTTAATCAGATAAATTACCTCATGCCGGTGCAGAAATTTTGTTTTTGTACCGGCATGTTGCTTCTTGGAGATGACCTGAAATGAAACGGGTAGTTGTTTTTATCCTCTTGTTGCTCGTTGCCGTTCTTGTCACGGCCCCATTGTCCCAGGCCGCGCACAGGGTCTTTGCCGTGGATGTATCCCGGGCAATGAGCGAGACCTGCGGTGAAGGTGTTGACACACCCATTGATATCGCAAAAAAACGAATCAAGGCCATGTTCGATGAGTCGGAAAATAAAGAAGTGGGTGAGGATATATTTTCCCTTGTTACTTTTTCAAACAAGGCAAGCCTGGTTTTTCGTTCAGGTGACGAGAAGAGAGAATTCATTCCGACTCTTTTACGTTTAACCGCGGATAACAACGAGGCCTCTTTGTCTGCAGGGTTGTCAAAAGCCCTGGAATTAATTACCGAGACAGGCCGGACAGAGGGCAGCGATATTATAGTTTTTACAGCGGGGAGTGACGAATCCAGCGCAGAAATACTCAGTCAACTGGGCAAAATTTCCGCTCAGGGTGTTTATCTGCGTATTCATTTGTTTGAGCCGGGAGAACCCGAGGATTTTGCAAGGTTGCTGAGAGACAAATCGGATATAATTCGTATTGAAAGGTTTGCCTGTTCTTCAGAGGCGTTTAAAAATATTTGTTCACCGGACCCAACTGCGGATCAAGGGAGATCGAAAGAGAATGAAGTTGATGAAACCAGAAGCGAACACTTTACGGAAATCAGAACGATTATTGCCAGTTATCTCGGTATGGAGGCTGAAAAAATTACTCCGGAAGTTGATTTGATCAGCGATTTAGGAGTGGACCGACTTAAGGCCTTTGAGATACTTGCCGTGATCTGCGAGAAATATAATGTCGCATTGCCTGTGGATGATCTCAGTCGTGTCAGTGCCATCGCAAACTATGTTGATACAACTCCGGTAATCGGCAATATGCAATCATTTACCGCTTCTCAAATCCAGGGAAAGAATGATACTTCAATCCGGCGGCTTGAGACATCGCTTGCCCCGGTTGCGGCCGATAAACCAGCGGGTGAGTATACCCAGGAAATATATTATGGGACCAACAGGTTTGCCACCGGAGATAAAGATCCCGATATGTTTTTCAGCGGTAAGCGTTCCAAGGTTGGAAAGATCAGTTACGGTAAATGCGTCGTGTCAATTCCTGCCAATCATAAAAAAGGTGCCATTGAGTCTGCTTTTCTGGGGCTGAAATTCCTCGAAGACCCTAAGCAGCATATACGATTGAAAAGCGTTGAACCTATTGACCGGGCTGATTTTTTCAAGTTGTTGCGTAGCAAAATCAATCCCGATGCAAAGTCTGATGGATGGGACAATGATGCGGTGGTCTTTATTCACGGATTTAACGTAAAGTTTTCAGAAGCCGCCAAGCGAACCGCTCAGATTGCTTATGATTTCGAGTTCACCGGCCTTCCTTTGATGTTTTCCTGGCCATCGGACGGAAAGCTCTATTCGTATATGTCCGACCGTGAGGATGCGACCTGGAGCGCCGCCCATATTGATGAATTTCTCACGGATGTTCTTGAAAAGGTAGGGCCCAAACGGGTGCATCTTGTAGCGCACAGCATGGGAAATCAGGGGTTGATCGGGGCGCTGAACCGAATTGCCCTAAAGCGTGGGAAAATCATCAAACCATTATTTGCAACTGTCATTCTTGCGGCTCCGGATTTTGATGCCCAGCTTTTCCAGGAGCAGGTTGCCCCGGAGGTCATTGCTCTGGCAAAGGGGTGGACCATTTATACATCCGATAACGATGCGGCGCTTAATTTTTCCACAAAGATAAACAGTGCGTCTAGACTGGGACTTCCGGTGACACCCCTTCTTGGTATCGATGTAATTGACGCCACCGGTGTTGAAGTAACTCCTTGGAGTGTCCCGGAATTTCATTCATATTATGCCACCAAGCAAACCGTGGTAGAAGACATTGTCAGTGCGATCAAGGGAGTGGCTGCAGATCTCCGCAAACTGGAGCCGAGATCCGCGTCTGGTCTGAAATATTGGCGTCTGCAAACCGGATTATGAATATTAAGCAGAATTTTTTTTGATTTAAAGCGTTTTAGTACTATACTATGAGAATAAGCTTCAGGTCGTCGTCTTAATTTTTGTTTGGGATTATATTGGGAGAAAGGTCATGTTTTCTATAACTGGTATGCGTAAATATTTTTCTATTAGGCGGGTTTTATTTTTATTGGTACTCCTTGCCGCTGCTGTGATTTTTAATGCTTGTGCCGGCAAATCCGCAAATATCCAGACAATGCATGTTGCAACGCAGATCCCCGAGACCCCTAATTACAGATATATCAAGGATTTAAGCCACAGCAACGCCAATACTCGCCTGAAAGCGGTAAAAAATCTTGGGATGATGGGGGAAAGAGCAAATGATGCGGTGGACGCCTTGATCAATGCTGCGGCTCATGACCAACACCCCAATGTCCGCACCTATGCCGTCTACTCACTCATCCAGATTGCCCCAGCAAATAAAACCGTTGCCGGGCTCGCTGTAGCAATGATTAGCGATCCCAATTACAGAGTCCGGTCAAATGCAATAAAACAGATGCTCAAGTACGGATATACTCATCCCCTCTTTCTGGATGGCTTAAATGAAGTTGCATCCCGGGAAAGTAACCGCAGGGTGAAACAGCAAGCAATGACCGCCTATCAAAAGCTCAAGGTGAAATCAGTGCTTGATAACCGGGATTATTCTCAGGATGAGATTGTGGTGGCGGCTACAGACAAGCCACGCGAAACCAGTCAGAATCTTGCATCAACCCTCTCTTTTAATTTTCCAAAAGCAACGGAAGAGAATCGGTTGGCCGTGGCGGTTATTATCGGCAACAAGAATTACAAGCAGGCAGCCAAAAACGTCCCGGATGTGGATTACGCGCATAATGATGCGGATGCGATGTATAAATATGTTACGGAAACCCTGGGCTATCGGGAAGGGAATGTCATGCTGATGAAAGATGCCACACAGGCTGATTTTGTCGCGACCTTCGGGACCGCTTCAAATCCCAAAGGGAAATTATCGGACTGGATTCGTGAAGACAAGTCGGACGTGTTTATCTTCTATTCTGGGCATGGCGCTCCGAGTCTGAAGGATGGCAGCAGTTTTCTGCTGCCGGTGGATTCCGATCCCATGAAGGTCGAGCTCAACGGCTATCCCCTTGAAACATTTTATGCAAATCTTGCAAAGTTATCTACCCGAAAATTAACCGTGGTACTTGACGCATGTTTTTCCGGAAGTTCGTCCAGCGGCACGGTGGTTACCAATGCCTCTTCAATCTCACTTAAAGTTTTGAACACTAAAGCAGTTGTTCCCGGTGCGACGATCATCACGGCAGCCGACATATCTGAGATTGCTTCCTGGGATGAAAATGCCCGGCACGGTCTCTTTACCCGTCATTTTATTGAGGGAGTGACCGGCAAGGCTGACAACAAAGGCTTCGGCAATGAAGACGGGAAGGTAGACCTTGCTGAGTTGAAAAATTATCTCAATGAAGAGGTGACCTACAAAGCCAGAAGACTTTATGGCCGGGATCAGCATCCTCAAGTGAAAGGTGATGCTCAAGGCATTCTCTCCGTACTTAAATAATCTGAAGGGCCATGGTTTATTGTTTTACCACAGATAAGGGATAAGTGTTCTCAATAGAATGGAGTGCTCCCTTGGATGTAAGTTTGCTCGAATAAAGGTGGAATTCTTCCACCTGAAACTCTTCCGTTCTAAATAAACTGTTGCCTGCCAGAAAATTGCCGAGACGTTGTATCGGTGTGTCTTTAAGCCTTGCCAATGTTATGTGCGGGGAAAATTTTCTTTGCTCGGGTTCAATACCTGCTCGCACAAGGGTAGTTTCTATTTTATTTCTGAGATGCATAAGACTGGGGTTGTTTCCTGTTCCGGCCCAGAGAACTCTTGGAGTTTTTCGTGGCGGGAAAAACCCTATACTTTCAAGATGCATGGGAAAAGCTTGCGTAGTTATATTTGTTAATGTGTTGCTGATATCTTTAAATGTTGCGCCGTCCACTTCTCCGATAAATCTAATAGTCAGGTGGAGCTGATCCTTTTCAATCCATTTTGCTCCGGGAAGTCCATAATATAAAATGCCAAGCTGTTCCCTGATAAAATCCGGCAGATCTATGGCAACGAACAAGCGTATCATTGTTGGAAGTTGTACCGGCGGTTGAGTGCGTTGTCTGTTTTTTACATCAAGCTGGGTTGTGAGATCTCTGACACAATTACTTGAGGCCCGGAGTTTGATTTGAAGCGGGTTTTCATGCGGCGTCCATGGGATCCTGGCAGGCCATCACTCTGTTTTTCCCAGCGTTTTTTGCTTTATAAAGCGCCTTGTCCGCCTCTTCCAGAAGAAAGTTCGGCAAGAATGATTCATGGCAGGCAGTATTGCAGACACCGATGCTGATGGTGGTATGTTTTGGATTGCCAGGGTCCTTATTGATTATAAAGGGATGATTGCTGACCCGTTCCCTCAGTCTTTCCAGGGGGATAATCGCCTGATCCAGATTGGTCTGCGGCATGATGATCGTGAATTCCTCGCCGCCATATCTGGCAACGAGGTCACAATGCCTGACCTGTTCGCGCATGATAGAGGCCAATTGTTTGAGCAGCTCATCTCCTGCAACATGTCCGAATTCATCATTGAACAGCTTGAAGTTATCAAGATCGACCATAGCAACGGAGAGAGGATCTCCATAGCGATTGGAGCGGCTTACTTCGTCCTCAAGACGGTTATGCAGTAGTTTGCGATTGGCGAGTCCTGTCAAAGAATCATGCAATGAGAGATGTTTTATTTCTTCGTATAACTGAGCGTTTACAAGCGCAATGGATATCTGGTTTGAAATGCTGGTGAGCATGCTGATCTGGTTTTGAGAGGGGGTTGTTTCAGGTGGAAGATACAAGCACATGACACCAAGAAATTTTCCTTCAGCCTCCAGGGGCAGAATAATATGACCGTGGGCGGACATTTCAGGATAATTTGCGTGGTGTCTTTTATCGGTAAAACAATTTGTTGAAATTATTATTTCGCGGTTTTGGGCCGCAAGACCGCAGAGGCAATGTCCGAGAGGAATGTTTTTCTCCTGCTCGACAATTGATTCCTGGATGCCCTTATAATGACTAAGCTCCAGCCGGTCGGTAGTTTCGTTATACAGGAAAATGAGCCCCTTTTTTTCGATATTGAGGGTGGCTTGATCAAACAGGGAGTTCAAGGCGCTTTCAAGAACTGATTTTGTGCCCATGCTGCCGCTTACAGCGCTTGAAACTGCATAGACCGTAAAGAGTTCATTGAAGTTTTTTTCCAATTGTTCCTTGGCGATTGAGAGTTCTTTGTTCAGCTTGGTGCTGCTGAAAAAAACACCCAGGGTCTCACCGATATATTTCAGAAAAGTTTTTTCGTCTTTATTCAGTTTCCTTTTTCTGGGAAAAGGAAAGGCCAGAAAACCGATGTCAGCCTGTTCATGAAAAATCGGCGAAAAGGCGCATGCATCATCTTTTTGATTGATAAACGAACAGGTCGGTGGTGAATCGGCGCTGGTTGGAGGATCGCTGACAACAACGACATTTTTTCTGAATTTATAGTTTTTCAGAAGGTACTGGTGCGTTTCGCTCAGAATTGGTTCTTTCATTTTTGAAACGCTTAAAACATCGTCATCCATCTTGACGAAGATGGAAAGGTCATTTTTTATGTTCATGACCTTTTTAATGATGGGCAGAACGGAGTGAATAAAAGCATTTTCGTCTTCGATTTCAGCAAGGGTGACAGCAATTTTTTTCAAACCTTCAAGTTGAAGATCCTTCATTTTGATGAGTGTTTCAAACCTGTTTACAAGCTGGGATTGGTGATCGGTCTGCTTACTCATCTAGGGCCTCCGGAAAACATTTTAAATCTGAATCACTGAAAACTTATCTTGGGAATCAGCAGCGGCGATATAATCAGGGTTACTGAATGGTTTTTCATGAAGTTTCCTGACTCGATATAACATGCTTGAATTTTGTTATTTTTAGCATTTTATCTTGCCATCCAAAATCAAGGATATTTTTAACAGAGGCTCATTTGTTTTGCAATACTTCTGAGGAAACCGGTCGACCAATTAAATTGTTTGAGTATTTTGTTAACTGATAGGATTATTGGGATGCTTGATGCAATATGGTCATTGAATAACTTCAAGTAGTTCAGGGTCTGTGTTGACAAGAGATGGTGTTTAGAATAATTTGCTTTTTTCCCTTTCATGAAAACCTTTGAATAAGGATTGAGAGTGCTTCACGCACCTATGGGGAGTTTTAATACTATTTACAGCAAGTAACAAAAGACGGGGAAATATTTATGGAGAATTTCAGCATAACAGGGAAAATATGCGTATCAATTGCTGCTCCGACCGCAGTTAAAGTTTTGGAGCTTGCCAAGAGCGCCGAAGACAAGGCCGATGTTATCGAGATTCGACTTGATTCGTTGGAAATCCCAGAAATAAAAGCATTTGTCACCGAAATAACCAAGCCCATCCTTTTTACCAATCGACCGCGATGGGAAGGGGGAAATTATCAAGGGGAAGAAAAGGATCGAATTGCGCAGTTCTTCAAGGCGATCGAGGCGGGTGCTGCATATATTGATATAGAACTCAAGACATCCGGCAAATATGTTACGGAGCTGATTAAGGCAGCAGAACTAGGTCAAACAAAAGTTATTATTTCCTGGCATGATTTTGAAAGAACCCCTAAATCCAGAGGATTATCAAAAATTCTTTTCGAGCAAATCAGGCGAGGTGCTCATATCGGTAAAATTGTCACTATGGCCGATGATTTTGATGATGTTAATCGTGTTTTAGATCTTATTGATATTGCAAAGAAAAAACAATTTCCTCTTATCGCCTTTTGCATGGGGGATGCGGGAATGATGAGCAGGATTGCCACACTTGAACGCGGCGGTTTTATGACCTATGCCGCGCCGGACACCGGCGGAGGCACCGCAACCGGACAAATGCCGATTGCCGCGATGCGGGAAATATTCAAATAAGTCAACTCAACTGCTGATATTTTTATGAAAGAAATCACGCCATTAAGAAATATTCAGAAACAAATTGAAGTTCCCGGTTCTAAGAGTATAACCCAGCGCGCATTGATCGCCGCGGCACTTGCCAATGGCAGCAGTAAGCTTCTGGGCCCTCTTGCAAGCGAGGATACCCACTATACCTCCGAGGCTCTCAGGGCCATGGGTATCAAAATCCTGGATAATGATTCCGGTTGGCAAGTCAACGGCACCGGAGGGGTAATTCACAAGCCCGTGAAAGATATCTATCTGGGAAATAATGGCACTGCGACACGTTTTCTGACCTCCGTTGCCGCTATGGGTTCCGGTGATTTTATTATCTCCGGTGATAAGCGTATGGAAGAGCGTCCCATCGGGCCCTTACTGGAAGCCTTAAGCGGCTGGGGTGTTGATATTAAAAGTATTCATGGAACCGGTTGTCCGCCTATTGCCATAAAATCCAGAGGTATCTGCGGAGGCAAAACCCTGCTTCCGGAAGGCAAGAGCAGTCAGTATCTTTCGTCTCTGCTTCTTGTCGCTCCCTACGCTGAAAAAAAGGCGGAGCTGGAGGTTGCCGGCGAAGTCTATTCCAAACCTTATGTGTTGATGACTCTCGCGGTTATGGATGCTTTTGGGATTCATGTCGATGCATCAGACGATCTGAAGCATTTTGTGATTGATCAGGGCTGTTACCGCAGTCGTGAATACCAGATCGAAGGAGATGCTTCCAGTGCTTCGTATTTCTGGGCAGCAGCGGCGATAACCGGCGGACGGGTGACTGTTGGCAATGTTCCCAAGCCATCACTTCAGGGTGATGCGGTTCTGGTGGATATTTTTGAGCGGATGGGATGCAGAGTTGAATACGGACAGGGCATTACGGTAGTCGGTCCTAAGGAGCTTCAGGGGATAGAAGTGGATATGGGTGATTGCCCGGATGTTGTGCCGACCCTGGCGGTTGTTGCATCGCAAGCCAGAGGCCGGACAATTATCAAAAATATTGCTCACCTGCGCATCAAGGAATGTGACCGGCTGCATGTTATGGTGAAAGAGCTTGCAAAGCTCGGCGCCAGGATTCAGGAATTAGATGATGCGATGATAATCGAGGGCCTGGGGTCGGATGCGCCCCCCATGCACGGCGGTGAAATTGAGACTTACAACGATCACCGTATTGCCATGAGTTTTGCGGTGGCGGGCCTTGTTGTTCCCGGGGTAAAGGTTCTGGGAGGGGAATGTGTAGTAAAATCATTCCCTGATTTCTGGGAACGATTTCAATTATTATACTGAGAATTATGAGTTTGGGATTTGAACTGGAATAGCGAGCCCTTCCCGTAGTCCAGAGTCCTTGTTTGCCTGCAGCAGGGAGATTCAAAATTCTCAAGTTATTTTACAGATTTTCTTCGTCAAAAAGCGCCACCCGGTTTACAATTTTAAGGATGGTTTCTCTCAGATCTTCCGAAGGGTTGACAAACAGTAACCCTACGCCTTTATCGTCAGATGTTTCAGCATGATTGACCCACATTACTTTTGCGAGAACGATTTCATTTTTCAGGTCGCCGACTGAAAACTGCAATTTTGTGGTTTCTCCGAGTTTTGGCGGATTTTCGGTATATAAAAATATCCCGTCAACAGAAATATTTTCACTGAAGGAGATTAAATAATCGCCTTTATGGATGAAATTCACTTCAAATTTTGCCGGTACCCTTTGCCGATCTCTTCTTTCTGACGATGACATATTTACATTACCCCTGAGAAAAAATTTATTATACACAGCACGTTATGTCCGATCAATCGTGCCGTGCTGCATTTCTTCCTGCGGTGAATTGTTCACAGCACCGCAAGGCCGTTCCTTAAGTCTCATCCGTTCATACTCTGCCTGACCAAGTGTCTAGGTTGTTTTGCTATGTATAGCTTACATGAAACATGTTTTTACGAAAGCTTCAATCCCTAACTATGTAAGAAAAAGAATTTTTTTCATAATTTTTGAATTTATTTTCCGGGGTAAAGTTTGACGATTTATGGCACGGTTCCGAGGAGATACACGGGTTATTGAGTGATGGGTGTATGGTGCATTTGGCGGTGAAGTTTAGACAGTTATGCATAAATTACTCTATTCAGGCATGGACATTGCTTCATATAAGGAAACTAAGGTAAATTGGTTTACAGGAAAATACTTTGAATCGGGGTTAACAAGCATGCTATGCTGGATTCATATACCAAAAATGTCTGTTCGATCCCGGTGGTTGTTTACACACAGCGCGTGGGATTTTGCCCACATCGAAAAAAAGATTCCCAAAGAATGAGGAAAGAATATGCATAATACCCCACAGGTTGAACAGCATCCTTTAAAGACAATTTTTCGCATGAATAAGGGGATTGATATTATTCCTTTTTATGAAAATGACGGCACCCAGAATTTTTCTGATAGATACATGGCGCAGGTCTTCCGCCGAATCGTCCGGGAAGAAACGATATACAAAGTTTTTTATGATGGGTCTGTGCGGAATACAACCGATTTTATTGAGTTTTTTCGAGACAAAGGAATTGAGATGTTTTTTGTCGAGTTTAATGGAAAAGAGGCGGGTTTTTTCTGGATAAATAAATTCAAGAATAAATCAGCTTTTATCAATTACTGTTATTATCGGGATTTCTGGGGGGGGGACTCCTTAGAAATCAGCAAATTGACCATTGAGTTCATTTTCGGGAGAAAAAATCTTCATGGAGAACATCTCGTGGATGTGTTGTTGGGGCTCACTCCCGCCAACAACAAGCTTGCTATCCAGTTTTTGTTGAAAAACGGCATGACGATTATCGGCAAGGTTCCCGGAATGTTGTATGATTCTGGAGAAGGCATCAATGTCGATGGTATTTTTTCGTATAAACAGAGAAATCCCCAGTCCTCTTTAGCAAAGATCACATCGTTTTTATTTTTTAATTGATAGCTGAACGTACCTGCTTCCTATTGAGCTTTTAAGATGTCGATTATCCTGTCGGCGATCTGTTCGGGAGGTAAGATGTCTGTATCAATTTCGTAGTGAGCGGAGCTTTTATAGATAGGGGTTCGTCGCTCAAGCACCTCGGCTATTTCCTCGGTAAAGGTTTTGCCTTCCACAAGGGCCGGTCGTTGCGTATCGTCTTGTATTCGTGCAATAATTACATCAACTGAAGCCGTAAGCCAGAAGATGATTGCATTTTTTTTGAGGTTGTCGATATTTTCACGGCGTTCAATAACCCCGCCGCCGGTGTCGATAATCAGGTTGTCCTGGTTGGCAAGGTCCTTGGCCAGTTGTGACTCCATATCACGAAATCCCGGCCAGCCGTGTTTCTTGACGATTTGGGGTATGGGCATTCCGGCGCGATTGACGATCTCGGCATCCATTCCAATGCGTTCCATATTCAGGCGTTTGGCAAGAATTTCACCGACTACGCTTTTGCCGGTTCCACGATAACCGATCAATACGATATTCATTTTGCAAGATGCTCCAGTACAACCCGGCGCATGACCTCAACTGGGGCGTCAACTCCGGTGAATTGTTCAAACTGTAAAACTGCCTGATTGATAAACATATCCACTCCTGAAATAGTTTGAAGGCCTTTGTTTTTAGCGCCTTTCAATAATTTCGTCTCAAGAGGGGTATAGACGATATCAAAAACAACCTGCCCGATCCTGAAAAGGTCTTCCGGTACCAGCGAAGCGTCCACTTTCGGGTGCATGCCGATTGGCGTACAATGGATGACGAGGTCGGCGGTCTCCATGGCTGTGGCAAGGGTTTTCTCGTTCATTTGTGCCGATTTGATCGAGGCTTTGGACCCGGCGCGCAAATCAGCGGTTAATCCTTCAAGCAGGGCGGAATCAATATCCAGAAGTTTCAATTCTTTCAGCCCGGAGTCCATGGCCAGGGTGAAGGCTATGGCCCGTGCAGCGCCTCCCGCACCGAGCATCAGTACGTTTTTTCCGGTCAAGTCAACCCCGGCATCAATAATCGATTTCAACGCTCCGGGGCCGTCTGTACCGAGTCCGGTCAATCTGCCGTTATCATTGATTATCGTATTGATCGAGCCGATGCGGCGATCCACTTCAACAACTTCGTCAACATGCTTCATGGCTTCGATTTTATGAGGAATTGTCACACTCATGCCGCGGAAATTTTCAAGAGCCCGCATGCCAGCAAGGGCGTCTTTCACATTTTCGACACGATGGGCGACATAGACAAAGTTCAAATCCAATTCGGCAAAAGCCGCATTATGTATGGCCGGTGAAAGACTGTGGCCAACGGGATTGCCGATTATTGCACAGATTTTCGTGCTGGTGTTTATTGCTCGTACATTTTTCATCAAATTCTCCTCTATTGTAAGCCTTACTGAAAAGTGAAAGTTTTTCATGCCAGGCAAGCCGTTTCAAAGGGAATCCAACATAGCACCATCTTCAGGCATATTCAAGTATTGTTGCGCTGGTGGCGCAACATCTTGAGACTCATGCGACAATTTGCCCCATTGTTAATCCGCAGTGAGTTTAATTATAATTAGATATTAACAGGACACTCCAATATGTATTTTTTTTCTAAAGAGAAAAGAGGGGACAAGATGATAAATCAATTCACCCAAAAAAAATGGGTAACGACTCCAGGTTTTTTGGCATTATCCATGATGTTCATCTGGGCCATAATGGCCGGTCCCGCAGAATCAAGGATGTCGATAGATGCGCCGCATAACAGCGCCAATGGGTTTGAGTGCGAGGCCTGTCATGGAGTGGATCTGCTTGCATCTCTTAAGCTTGAATATGAGGGAAAAATTGCTCTGGAACCGGATAACAAGGATATTACATTTTACAACCTTCTCTGCGCTAAATGCCATAAAGAACCGGGAGCTTCTTCTGGAGATCTGCCGGCGCCGGTTACTGCGCTTCATTCCAGTCGTGAGACCAATTCGTCCTACTGGCAGGGAAACTGGTCAAGGCAATGCATTGACTGCCATAATCCGCATTTTCAGGAACAGAAGTTCTGGCTCAGCGATGAGAGCAATCCGGTTGCGGATGCTGATTTTTATCTTTCACAAGGAGAAATTACAGGTTGCTCCTATGACACCGCCTCGAATTCAACTGAATTCAAGTTTGAATCAATCAGATATAAGGCCGATTCCATTTGGAATGCGCAAACCCTTCTGTCAAAGAATGAATCAGGGAGAAGTACAACGATATTCCCTGATATTGAAAACTTGCGGATGAGTTTCATCCTTCTCGATATAGATGAAACGGCATTCACCATAACCGTCAAAGGCGATGCGCAGGCCGTGT
The DNA here is from genome assembly GCA_018823135.1 of Pseudomonadota bacterium. Lineage (NCBI taxonomy): Bacteria > Pseudomonadati > Pseudomonadota > Pseudomonadota bacterium. Next base: position 14,996 of record JAHJJF010000046.1, on the reverse strand, counting down.
GGTATAAAAGAAATCCTGCCGCAGAATCAATCCATTTCGGAATAATTTACGGGCAGCTGATTAAGAAAAATATTCCCATAGTATTGGATGGAGCAAGTGCGACTATTCTCGATGAGCGGCCGGTTCAGTTTTTTGATAATCAGGGGGCCGGCTCTTTCATCAATGATTCAGGGGAGGTGCTGGGCATATGTGAGGTGTGTCACAGCAAGACAAGACATTTCACATTCGACGGAATAGGTGACGATGGGATCCCTGATACGCCGCATACAAAATATTTGTCAAACAAGGGCGGCCCGGCGGCCAAAGAGACCTGTACCGGCTGTCATTTGCATGGACAAGGCTTTGCTGCGCCGGGTGAGCAAATCAGCATCAAGGGACGCAATTGACCCTGAATGCATTTTTTCAGGTCATAATTGTCCATAATCCGGCACCGCTCCTCGGTTGATCCACGGTGTTCAATCCCCATTGCATCTTCAAATGTTTGTGCCCTGACCTTGAAAATAAACGAAAATAAAGAATGGGCAACCGGGTGAGAGTTATGCCTCTAAACCCGTTTTAACAGCAGCATTACGGGTATTATTGGGGACATCAAATTTGTAAAGCGAAGATGGATGTAATGTGTCTGATAAAATTATTGGAATAATCCTGATTAATTAATGGACTGTTGGTCTATTGCAACAAGGTTTAATTTTTGTTGCTGAGAACCATCCAGATTGTTTCGGTCATGTCTTCAATGGCAAGAGGTTTTTTGACAAACTGACGAACTCCCACTTCCATGGCCTTTGCCCGGTTGACATCTTCATTGTACCCTGACGAAAGAATGATCGGCATTTCCGGGCGGATTTTCAAAACCTCTTTTGATAAATCAAGGCCGGTCATTCCCGGCATGGTGAGATCGGTTATGAGCATATCAAATTTAAGTGGATCATCTGCGAAAAGTTTGAGGGCTTCCTGACTGCTGCAGGTTGAAGTGACTGCGCAGCCGATTTGTTTTAAAATCAATTCGCCAAGCGCCACGAGCATTTCTTCGTCGTCCACAAAAAGGATATGCTTGCTTATTGTGGGCAAATGCATTTTCTTGGAGTCATTTTTTATGCTGGATGGCATGGGAATCAGCGGCCAGTAGACATTAAAGGTCGACCCCTTTTCCGGCTTGCTTTTGACGCTTACAGCCCCGCCTCCGGCCGTCACAATGCCATGCACGGTTGCAAGCCCCAGGCCGATTCCTTCATCGCCATTTTTGGTGGTAAAATAAGGTTCGAATATGCGGTCGATGGTTTTTCTGTCCATGCCGTGGCCGTTATCTTTGAAAGTGAGGCAGCAGTAATGCCCCACAGGTAAATCAGGATATTTTGACAGGGAATTTGCGGTGATTTCCACCTTTTCAAGTCCAACCTCAAGGACTCCGCTTTTTTCCCGCATTGCGCCGTAGGCATTGGTGCAGAGATTCATGATTACCTGATGCATCTGGCTGACATCAGCAAATACCGGACCGCAGTCGGCGGAAATATTTTGGTTGATTTGGATGGTGGTGGGCAATGCCCCCCGAAGCATTTTCAATGACTCTTTGATGAGGGGCTGCAACAGCAAGGGTTTTTTCTCCTGTTCGCTTTGCCTGCTGAAGGTCTGGATCTGTTCCACGAGGCGCGCCGCTCTTTTGCTCGCCTTGATTATTTCCTGCATGTGGTTGTGGATCGGGTTGTCCTCGGAAGTGTGAAACGTCGCCAATTTCGCATAACCGATAATTCCGGTGAGGATGTTATTGAAATTATGAGAAATTCCGCCAGCCAGGGTGCCAATGGCTTCCATTTTCTGGGACATGCGAAGATCTTTTTCATCTTTTTTCTGCTTGGTTATGTCCCGGTAAGTGCCCATGATTCTTAAAGGCATACCTTGTTGATCCCAGTCGGTAATTTTGCCGCTGATGAAGATCCATTGATACTCTTCTGATTTGGTCAGGACCCGGATTTCAGACTCCAGGAAAGAGGTATTGCCCTCGAGGTGGACACTCAGGGCATCAAGAATGCGATTTTTATCGTTGGGGTGCAGCAGTTTCTCCCAGGATTTGATGTTGTTGCCGATCTCTCCTGGCTGATAACCGAAGATGGAAGCACCCTGATCGTCAATGAATCCTTTGCCTGACGTCAGGTTGATATTCCACATGCCGAGTCCGGTGGCATCCATTGCAAGTTTGAGCTGCTCTTCACTCTGCTGAATTTTTTCTTCCCGGCGCTTGCGCTCAAGGATGTTCGAGAATACGCCCGCAACAATTTTCAACAGATCAATCGTCCCGGTGGACCAGGTTTTCCGAATACGCACCGAGTCAAAACCGATGAAGCCGATAAAATTGTCACCGCTTACCATGGGAATATTATTCAGGGATTGGATGCCAAGGGACTGATACTTGTTTTTTTCAGCATCTGCTTCCGGTGGAAGGGAGCTGACATCAGGGATATGGATGGATTCAATTTTTGAAAGCTGTTCGAAAATCCAGGGGAATGAAGAAGCCTGCAATTGTTTCAGGATGTCAATTTGCGGGGCAATCCCGGGGGCGCACCACTCGTGGGTATTGCTGATTATTTTTTTCGAGTCATCGGTGAATTGAAAAACATAAGCCCTGTCAACCCCGGAAAATTTGCCGATGGTTTGTAGTGCCTGATTAATGCCTTTGTCGATTTTATCCGTGGAAAGACTGATGAACTGAGTGGAGATGGAGGTGATTATATTCCTGAACTGTTCGTTATAGTGAAGCTCATCCTGTAGTTTGGCCTTTTCTGTGATGTTCCGTGCGGTTACGGCGATATGGGTTATTTCTCCTGTATCGTTTTTTACCGGAACCGCCCAATGGTCCCAGCATGAATCGATGTTGGTTCTTTTGTCCGGGTACCAGATTATACTGTTTTTGATGCTGTCATCATTAAGGGCATCAGGGCAGGGACATCCGCGGCACGGTTTGTTTTTGCCGGCAAAAACTTTAAAGCAGGGAGAACCGATTATTTCTTCTAGTTTGAGAGCCATGGGGTCGAGGGCTGTGCTGTTCGCCCACGTGACATTCAGGTCTCTGTCAAGAAGCATGATACTCTCTCTGGAAGAGTTGAGAAGGAATTGTTTTTGGTCGTCTGCCTCTTTAAGTTCTGCATATTGCTTCTGATATTTTACCGTATCGTGCTTTGGTAAGCAGGATGCGTCCCTGGTTTTTATTGTATTTTTTTTTGCAGTCATTGATATCCGCTCTAAAAAATGATCATTTTGAATATTGTTAAATTAGAAAATGTGCCTTTTTATGATACCAATTACTAACCCAGAAAGGGAGGGAAAAATTTCACAAAATATAAAATATATATTACGATTAATTGATAGCTGGACCCGTAATTTTTTTAAATGATATCCAGCTGTTGATGGTTAATCATCCTGGACGTGTGAAATATCCCGAAAAATACATAACAATTTTCAGGTGTTTTATCGCTCGGAGTGGAATGCATAACACCGAAGGCCTGATTACTTATTAGTTGCATATCGGTTGTGGGATGAACTCCCATTGTTTCCCCGGTCGTTGCCGATCAGACGGTTGTTTAGTGGAAATGAATGATAAAATAATTTGCTATTCTGATGTTTTGATGTATTTGTATTATAAGTAGATGTTGTATTATTTGATGATCTTAATCTTGCGGCGGTTTTCAAGATATATGTGATTTGCAAGTTGAGCAGGAGATTTATATGTTTGGCCTTGGAATGCCTGAACTTATAGTAATTCTTGTAATTATCGTAATTATCTTTGGCGCCGGTAAACTCCCGGAGATCGGGTCTGGAATCGGCAAAGGAATTAAGAATTTCAAGAAAGCAACGAAAGACGAAGAAGATGCGGAAAAAATCGAAGACAAGAAAGAAGATGGTTCCGCGTAAAATATTAGTGTTAGGGGGGTAAGCAATGTTTGGATTAGGGACACCTGAATTAATCGTTATTCTCGGTATTGCATTTCTGGTATTCGGCGGGAAGAAGCTTCCTGAAATTGGCGCTGGTCTCGGAAAAGGCATAAAATCATTCAAGAAGGGCCTTCGTGACGTTGAAGAGAATGTTCCCGGGGTAAAAGAGGTTTCTGAAATCAAGGAGCAAGTCGATAAAGTAAAGGACTTGGGGAGACTGGCGGGGAAAAGTTAAAGCTGGAAATTAATCAGATACAATAGTTATGATAAGAGCAGTTCAATTGAGATTGGATTGCTCTTTTTTTATTTATTACATCCGAAAGATTTACATTCCCTTCAGCTGGAGAAAGAAATGCGGGGGATTTCAGGATGATCAATTAGAGTATTCGTAGCTGTGATTAACTAATTTTGGGAGGTGTCAGTATGAAAATCGTCGGAATTGCCGGATTGATGTTTCTGCTTGGAATTGTATTGCTGTCAGTCACCGTTTCAATAGCCGAAGACCGGGGGCCTGAAACCATGAATTTCAAGGAGCGTTTTAAATTCACCGGTACCAAGGATCCTGTTATTTTCAAACATTGGGAGCATCAGGAAAATCTTGAAAAAAAATGTTCCAACTGTCATCTGAAAGAGGAAGGAGGCGGCAAGCTCAAAGTGGAATTGATCCAATTTGAAGGGGTCAGGAATGATTTTCATAATAAATTCTGCTGGCCCTGCCACAGATCAATGGATGTGCCCAAGGGCGCGAGCTGCAAAACCTGTCATCAATAGAAATAATCAGGATCAGGAGGCATCGGGCAAGGGAAGCCGTATTGAAAAGCAAGTTCCTTTGCCCTCCTCGCTCTCCACCTTAATCGACCCCTTGTGATTCTTGATGGTTTTGAGGACAAAAGTCAGGCCAAGACCCGGCCCGTAAATTTTAGAGGATACAAAGGGATCGTATATATTTTTCAGGCGTTCGCGGGAGATGCCTTTGCCGGTGTCGCATATCCGGATTAATAAATTACCCTCCTGTATCTGCGTTCTGATATCGAGGGTTCTTGTTGCTCCGGACATCGCTTCTATGGAGTTTTCAATGATGTTTGAAAGCGCCCTGGTCAGGTTTTCGGAATCTGCCTGGACCTGGGGGCATGTCTCAATAAAATCAGTATGAATGGTTATGCCGCCCTGGTCGATTTTTTCTGAATTCAGATCGATGGCCTTGCCGATGACATTGTGAATGTCTGTTAGTTCAAACAGCGAAAGGGCCGCGCTTTTTAGGCCAACCAGGGCGGTGACCATTTTTTCAAGGACTTCAACATTCTGCAGGATAATATTCAGGTACTTTTTGTTGGGATCGTCTTCATCCAGGTTTTTTTGAACCCTACGTGCAAACCCGCCGATCGCCACCAGCGGGTTGCGGATTTCATGGGATATTTCATCAACCAGAGTTTCCAGTGCCTCGTTTTTTTCTTCTTCAGCTGTTCGCCTGGTTTCTAGGCTCTTAGCAAGAAGCGATCTGATTTTTGCAGAGACTTCCTTGTAATCAAAGGGCTTGGTTATATATCCGTCAGCCCCGAAATCAAATCCCCTGACTTTATCGGGGATTTCACTTTTGGCGGTGAGCAGAAGTATCGGAATATTTCTGGTTTCCGGATCTGATTTAAGCCTGTTACATACCTCAAATCCGTCAAGCAGGGGCATCATGACATCAAGAACCACCAGGTCTGGATTGTGTTCTTTTACACTCTTGAGCCCTTGAAAGCCGTCATAGGCTCCATGGGTTATATAGCCGTCGGCACGGAGGCGTTTTGTCAGCAGCTCAACGGTATCAACCGTGTCATCGATGATCAGTATGGATTGGTTGATTTTCACGTATTCTCACAAAAAAATGTAAAGAAGCTGATTTTTTTATAAAGTTGCAGTTCAGCGGAAATGTCAGCTGGTTATTAAAGAAATAAACGTATCTGTTCCGGCAGTTCACGTACATTTATCGGCTTTGGAATATATCCGTCACATCCGGCATCCAGTGCCTTTTCCCGATCGCCTTTCATGGCGTGGGCAGTGAGCGCAATGATCGGGGTATTTCGGAACTCAGGGTTGTTTTTCAGTCTTCTGGTTACTTCATACCCATCAATTTTTGGAAGCGAAATGTCCATGAGGATGAGATCCGGCTTTATCAATGGAATCTTTGCCAGAGCATCCTCGCCGTCCACTGCTTCGGATATGATGTAGCCGCGAGCCTGAAGGACTTTAAGTGCAAGTTCCCGACTGTCCTTGTTGTCATCGACGATCATGATTTTTTTGGGTTCAGGTTCGGTCTGGTTCATTTTATTTCCTGCTTATAATTTTTCCAGAGTGTTTTTCAGTTCATCCAGCAGATCGGCTTCAGTGAGAAGCCCTTTATTGAGAGTGGCCTTGATGCTGCCGTCAAGCCTTTCAAGATCTTCATCGCTCAAGTCTTGCCGGGTGATGAGGATTAATGGAATTTTCTTGGCATTTTTATCTGATTTGATGTACTCGATCAGGTCAAAACCATTGTTGTCCGGCATCATGAGGTTCATGACAATCAGATCAGGTCGGGAGACCTTGATCGAATGTACGGCATTCTGGTTGGTGTCGGCCGTTGCGACCCGATATCCTGAATATTCAAGAAGGCTGCCAATCCTTTCAACGCTTCCGGCATCATCGTCGACAATCAAGACTTTTTTAATGATCGCAAGTTTTTCGAGTTTTCTTAATTTATAAAGCAACCGGTTCTTGTCAATGGGTTTTACCATATACTCTGCGGCACCCAGGCCGAAACCCATTTTCTTTTCATCGACGATTGAGAGAATGATCACCGGAATATCCTGAGTGGCTGGAGTTTTTTTAAGCTCCTGCAAGACCTGCCAGCCGTTTTTGCGCGGCATCATGATATCAAGGGTTATGGCGTATGGTTTTAGGGCAATTGCCTGTTCTACGGCCTCTTCACCGCTCAACAGCCCGATTACCTTATAATCATTGCCGATTGATTTTTGTATAATTTCAATGACTTCAGGATTGTCATCGATGGCCAGCACGGTTTTGATCTGTTCCTTGGCAGCGATGATTATTTCGGGTCCGGTTGAATTGAACCCTTCAAGGACAAGATTTTCGATGATCTCGCACCCCCTGCAGAAATTCACCTTTTCCGGGCATGCGGCAATCTGCATGCCTTTGCAGTGGGTGCCTGAGATCAACCAGCAACGATGTTCTTTACTCCCGTAAGCTGGGCAACTGGTCTGGCCGCAGTGCATGTACTCCCAGCACTTAATGGATTTTCCCGCATATCTGGGTGGCTTCATAAACAAGTCGCATGGCTTGGCGAAATATTTTGCCAGTTCTTCGGCCATCATTGTCTCGATAATGGGTTCCGCCGGTTTTTCGAGAATTTTTTTCTGGGCAGGGAGAGTGAAATAAAATTGGCTGCCGATGCCTGCTTCACTTTCAGCCCAGATCACCCCTTTATGCAGCACAACAAGGCCGCGGGCAATACTTAAGCCCAGGCCTGTGCCTTCGTATTGTCGAATCGTTGATACATCTATCTGGCTGAATTTATCAAACAGCTTGCCAATATCTTCCTCTTTGACGCCGATTCCCGTATCAGCTACACAAATCTCAACAAAGAGTGGCGCCTCACCCGGGCGGATACCTCGCTGTGAAGGTTTTGCGCTGATGGTAATCACTCCCTTATGAGTGAATTTAATCGCATTGGAAAGCAGATTGAGAATAATCTGCCTGACTTTGTCTTCATCCACATAGAGTAGCGGGAGATGCTCGTCGATTGCAAATTCCAGGGTAAGACCCTTCTGGGCGATGGGCGCTTCCAGGGTAGAGGCAACTGTTTCCAGCAACATTTTGATGTTGGTCTCCCTGAGGTCGAGTTCGATTTTTCCGGATTCGATTTTGGACATGTCCAGGATGTCATTGATCAGTTGCAGAAGATGCCGGGCATTATTGCCAACTTTTTTCAGGCTCTTTTCCTGCTCAGTATTGATGGCGCCGTCCACCCCGTCGATGAGCAGGTCCGTATAGCCGATAATCGAATTCATCGGGGTTCTTAACTCGTGGGACATGTTTGCCAGGAAAGATGATTTCAGCCGGTCAAGTTCACGAAGTTCACGATTAGCGCGTTCCAGAAGGAGGGTTTTTTCTCTGAGCATCATGGTTCGTCTCGCTACTTCCAGCTCCAGTTCTTTGCTGAAAGTAGAAATTTTCCCATAGAGTTTTTCCAGATTTTCAAGCATCAGGTTGGTATGTGCGGCAATTTCATCCATCACCTCGTTTTTATCAGTGACCTCAGCTCGGACTTTAAGGTTGCCGTCCGAGGCCAGAGAAAGAATAACAAGAAGATTTTTGGCCTGTGCTTCCAAGGCTTTACGTTGTTCTTCCTCCCTTGCAGCTATTTGTTTAATGTATCTGAGTCGCTCCGCTTCCAGGACATCGGTGATATCCCTGCATATTTCAACGCCGCCAATGATGTTGCCGTGTGCGTCCTTGAGGGCGCTGGCGCTGGCCATCAGCGGAATTTCGCGGCCGTCCCGGCTGGTCATGGTAATCCGTACACCCTCGATGGAATCACGGGTTTCAAAACATTTTCTTACCGGGCAGGTAGTCTCGCAGAGATCACTTTGAAAAATACTACGGCAGGTTAATTTTCCTTCGGCTTCCTCGCGGCTGTATCCAGTGAGATTGGCGCAGGCCTGATTCATATAGGTTATCACCATTTCGGTATCCACCATGAAGAGCGGGTCGGCAATGGCAACCTTCAGGCTGTTTGCGTATTCAATCTGGTTTTTGATGCTGGCAACCATGAAATTAAAGGAATTGCCAAGCACGCCGATTGAATCGTTGGTCCTGACATCAACAAATACATCCATGTCGCCTCTGGCAAATAGTTCGGCTTTTCTGGCAAGTTCAGTGACAGGTTGGGTGACCAGTTTGGATAAGAGAAAATAGATGATTGAGATGATCGCGCCGATCCCGATAACACTGATGATTACTGTCTGATTCCTCAGTGATGCAATGGCGGCATAGGTTGCATCGGTTCGTTGCCGTACGATCATTCCACCCAGGACGTCCCTGGATGTGCCGTGGCAATGGTGGCATTCCGCTTCATTGGGCATCATATGGATGCTTACCAGATATTTTTCACCATCAACGCTTTCTTCAAAGGATCCTTCGTATTCCGGATCGCCGGTTGCAAGGAGATAGCTGAGGGCGTCCAATGCCTTAGAGTTAAGGACCAGTCGCGAGACCTGTTGATTGATCCGGTCTTCATGGGTTGCAAAAACGATAATCTGGTTAAAGTCGCAGATGGCGATTTCCGCATCCTTTAAGGATTCCCGCACTTCAAAGAGCTGTTGTTTTACCGATTGGCTGTCACCCACTGACATGGGATGTTTGATTCCGGCATAGGCAAGATATTTTAATTCTTTGCCGAAAGTTGTCATCCGTTTGCGAATTTCCTTGCGCTGTCGCTGGACATTGAGATTGATGACCACAACCATGACAATGGCGACGCCGATGGTGAGGGCAACGAGAATTTTCAAGCTCAGGCGGCTTTGAAGCAGGCCGATTAGTTTACGCATGGTCAATGTGCCCCTCCTCTGATCATCGGCTTGTAGCGAAAGGCTTTGATGCGCTCTGAGATATGGCATTGCTTGCAGTCTTCAGTTGTGAGTATCCCTTTGATGTCATCTGCGCGCAAGGTTTGAACATGACGCGAGCCCGGGCCGTGACAGACTTCGCAACCGGCGTTTTTTAAATGTGGGGTCTGTTCGGAGTCAATGAAGCCGCCGGGTTTTCCGTAGCCGGTTGTATGGCAAGAGTAGCATTTTTCTACTTCATCTCTGGTGAGTCCCTTTTCTAGTTTGGTGACGCTGTTAAATGATCTGCTTTTTTTTGCGTGGGTGATAAAGCTTAAGTATTCGTCCGGGTGGCATTCCTGGCAGGCTTCTGATCCAAGGAAGGAAAGCGTATTATTTTCTGCATAGCAGGGGGGGGCGAAAAAGAGTGCGAAAATTAACAGAGCCAGTTGAAACTGGAGGATTCGGTGAGAGAAAATTTGATCAGCCATTTTGCTTCACCCCGGGCTTAAGGATTAAAATGGCGTTACGCCGGGGAAAGCAAAGGAACCGAGCTACGGCTGCTTCTACCGGCGCGAAATGAAAGATGGAAAATCTTTATATTTATAGGATGTGAGAGTTTCTGTCAGGATGTCAAACAAAAAAAACAGTCAGGCAATGCCTGACTGTTTTTTTTGTTTCCAGAATTTCAGGATGAAAAATCAGTCGTCAAAGTTACCGGCAGGGCCTTTGTCGGTGTCAAGTGCGGCCCCCCTGGCAATGATTTTTTCTTTGGTCCACTCGGACGGATCTTCGATCCTGTTCATCTTTGGACCCATGTCATAGGAGCCGGCGGCAATTATGGCGTCTATTGCCAGAGGTGCCGTGTCTCTTGCATTAAATACATCGATCAGCAAAGTATAGATAAAATTTTCCACCCGTTTGCTCATCCGGTCGCGGATTTCTTTTGGTTGCCCCAGAAATTTATTTTCAAAGGGCAGATTGAGTTTTTTGAAGTCGCCGGCTTTCCATTTTCTTTCCGCTGCATAATCCAGCATGGACTGCCACATTTCCTCGGTCATGCCTTCGCCCTTAACCTTGATGAAATTGCCGGAGTCGTCAAGCATGGCATTGCCGTAATCATTTACTTCAAGCCCCCAGGAGATCATCTGCAGGGCGGTGGCAACGTTGGCTTTGGTGGTGTTGGTTTTCGAGGCGATTTCCCGTAAGCGTTCCGAACTGTTTCCAGAGGTTCCGTGCTGGGCGCCGGAAACTTTATAAGGGATAAGTTTTTCATGGATTTCGGCGGTGAGTTCTACCTGGATTCCCAGTGAGCTTGCTTCGATGCCGTGAGTGGTGCCGTTATTCAAGGCAATCCAGTCGGCGGAAATACCATGGGCATTCAATCCCTGAATAAGAAAAAGAGCCTCTGCCGAAGAAGAAAGGCCCTGTGAGCCTTTGATTTCTCCGACTTCTGTTTCAAGGCCGGCCCAGGCGGGAATAAACTTGTTCAAGGCGAGATTGGCCAGGAGGTTCTGGTCATCAGGCATGTGGGAGGCATCAATGGCAATGGAGGTGATACCCGCTTCAAAGATAGTCGGGATCTCAATTTTTGCAGCCTCGATATCCTTCTGGCTTTTGATGCCGTAATGGTCGGCATGAATTGCAACGGGGACTGTGATGTTCAATTCGTTCATGACGGCATCGACCTGACGGGCAATATTCCAGTAATTCACCGGGCAATAGGCATTGGCGCCGCCCTCGGATTTGGCAATTTCGATAATCATCGTCGCATTGGCTTTCTGGGCCGCAGCAAGGGCGCCACGGATGACAAAATGATTGCGGCCGTTTGCGGCAATGGTCATTGCTTTGCCCTTGGCAAGCAGGGCGCGGTCTATGACTTTGCCGCTGACGATAAGCGCTCTGGAGTTTGGAAAGAGTCGGGTAATGTTGGGCGGTCGGCCGATTTCAAGGGCTTTATTAAAGTCTGGATGTCCACCGGACATGGTAGCCTCCTTTATAAAAGGTCTGAATGGGTAAGGAAATTATCATCAGGCTTGATGGGTGATTTCCATGATGATCGTGTTTTTCCATCTGTTGATTAGCTTCAAAACTCTACAACACTATAAAAGAGTAAGTCACGAAAAAAATTGTCTCGGAGCTGATGATTATTTGTCTGCGACAGATGCCTGTAGAACCCACAAGTTCTTGAAAATCGAGCTTTTTTCTTGACAGAAGAGAGGGTGGTTGGCAGATTGATTGTTTGTTCTTGTAAATAAAGGGTGATTAAGCTTGTTATCATGCTTTTTAGAGAGGTATGATTCAGCTGTTTTTCTGCATAACGACATAAGTTCGAGGCCATTGATCAGATAAGGAGCGAACGAGGCGGCCGGCGGAGCAGCCTTGTCGCGTTGTGATCAGGCCCTGCCGCGAGTGTGCGCAGCATGTCGAGATGGCTTGCATTTATGGCGTTGTGTATATTTCATGACCATTACCCCCACCCTCTTTTAATACGGAGTCAGGAAGCATGTTGTTTGAGTCCTCCCAGCGTTTTATTGTATGATTATCGAAGATACCTGCACCGATACCAAGCTCATGAAGCTGCGTGATACACTTGATGCTCGTGAAGAGAACTACCTCTCGCCATTAGCTTGTTTCAGCCGGGACGCGATTCGGCGGCATCCTGAAAAAATCACCGGTCATCGTCAGAATTATTCCCTTGATGCAGACCGGGTGCTGCATTCGCGGGCATACACCCGCTATATTGATAAGACCCAGGTGTTTTATATGATTGATAACGATCATATCACCCATCGGGTGCTGCATGTACAGCTGGTTTCAAAGATTGCCCGAACCATCGGCAGATTTCTCGGATTGAATGAAGATCTTATCGAAGCCATTGCTCTGGGGCATGATATCGGTCATCCGCCGTTCGGGCATGACGGTGAGAAATTTCTTTCGGATTTATGTGTCGAACACGGCCTGCCGTCTTTTCAGCATAATATTCAAAGCGTCACATTCCTTGACCGTATTGAAAGAGGAGGGTGCGGTTGGAATCTGAGTCTGCAGACCCTGGACGGCATCTTATGTCATGATGGCGAAGTTCATGACCACAGGATTCAACCGAAGCGCCAAAAGGATTTCCGGGCCTTTGAGTGTGAGATGGAAGAAAAATTGCGCAACTCCAGGGCCGAACTCCTGCCCATGACCCTGGAAGGCTGTGTGGTGCGTTTTGCTGATACTGTGAGCTATATCGGCCGAGACATTGAAGATGCCATTGAACTGAAACTGATCAGCCGAGATGATATCCCGATGGATTGTGTGAAACTCCTCGGGAAATCAAACGGTAAAATCGTCTACAGTCTGGTCACTGATCTTATCACCAACGGCTGTGAGGAGGATTCGATTTTTTTCAGTCCGGGGATTTCCGAAAGTCTTAAGCAATTGAAAAAGTTTAATTATGAAAGAATCTATCTGAATCCGGCGATAAAAAAGGGATATGAACAAATCAGGGATTGCTACCGGATCCTGTTTGAGGATTTTGTGAATAACCTTGTCCAGAACCGGCGGGACTCTTCCGTTATTGTTGAATTTCTGGCGGGAATGGGCGAAAGCTACCGCCAGACCCATCCTCCTGCAGCTATTGCCCGGGATTATATTGCCGGGATGACTGATGATTATTTCCTTGCCCGGGCGAAACGCTTAGGGGCCGATGTGCCGGTGAAATCATGAGAAAGAGGATAAAACGACTGGTGCCGGGAGAAAATGCCCGTATGCTGGCGATTGCCGCCTGTATCGGCCTTGGCGCCGGGTTTGCCAATATTCTCTTCCGGTATGTTGTTGAAGGTGTCCATGAATTGATTTTTGTTCGTGCCCATGAGTTTCTGAGGATTGATGATGGGGGCTGGCATGGCTTGCTGCTGCCGCTCATTCCCATGGCCGGTATGGTGCTTCTCATCCCGCTGGCGCTGATTTTTAAAACCGGAGTCAATGGGTATGGTTTCCCAAAGTTTCTTCGCAAGGTAAATCTTGAGGGCGGGTATATCCGGTTGCGGAGCATACCGCTGAAAATTCTTTCCACCGCCCTTACCATCGGTACCGGTGGCTCCGCCGGAGTCGAAGGCCCGATTGCCCAGGTCGGCGGTGCTATCGGCGCGCAGTTCGGGCAGTTTTCCAGGGTGTCCGGCGAACGCATGAAGGTCTATATCGCCGCCGGCTGCGCAGGCGGTGTGGGAGCGATGTTCAACGCCCCCATTGCCGGGGTGTTTTTTGCCTCGGAGATTGTTCTGCTGGGGACCTTTGAATTGTCATCGTTTGCCGCGTTGGTTATCTCATCGGCCATGGCCACCGTTGTTTCGCGGGCGTATTATGGTGAAAGCCCGGCGTTTCCCATCCCTGATTATCATCTGATAAATCCCATTGTCGAAGTTCCACTGTATATGCTGATGGGTGTGGTAATCGGTATCATTGCCGTCATGTATATCCGTTTTTTTTACGAGGTGCGCGACAAGTTCAGCAAATTGGGTATTCATCCGTTGCTCAAGCCGATTGTCGGTGCTTTTCTGGTGGGTTCCATCGGTATTGCTTTTCCGCAGGTAATGGGTGACGGCTATCATTATATTGAAGACGTGCTTGCCGGAAACGGTGTGATTATTACGATGATTCTCCTCATATTCTTAAAAATTCTCGCAACCTCAATCACCCTGGGGTCCGGGGGAGCAGGTGGCGTATTTGCTCCGGCCCTGTTCATCGGGGCGGTTACCGGCGGCACCTTTGGCAGCATCGCTCATAATATTCTCCCGGAGTATACAGCTAATCCCGGCGCCTATGCTGCGGTGGGCATCGGCGCCTTTCTCGCCGCAGCGACCCATGCGCCGCTCACCGGGATTTTTCTTCTTTTTGAGATGACCGGCAATTATCTGATCATCATTCCCATAATGCTTACAAGCATCATCGGTACGGTTGTTGCCGGGCGCCTGTTTGCCGATTCAATCGATACGGTTGATTTTTCGCGGGATGGAATTGATATTCATGAAGGCCGGGAAACCGCGGTGATGAAATCCATCAAAGTGGGGAAAGTGATTACCGAGGATGTGGATTTTGTAAGTGAAAACGCAAATGTCGACCAGCTGCTTTCAATCTTCAGCATCACCAAGGACAGCTTCTACTTTCCGGTGATCGATGAAACCGGCCGAATGACCGGCATTGTTTCCCTCCAGGATGTCAAAACCATTCTCCATGATGAGGAACTGCGCTTGAACAAGCGGGTGGGGGATATCTGCGCCCGGAAGGTCGTAGTGCTTACGCCGGATGATAACCTCTACGATGCGATGACCCTTTTCGACGGCAAGGGATTTGAAGAGATTCCGGTGGTGGAATCGGAAGATGACCCCTGGGTTGTGGGCATGCTCAAGCGCCGCGATGTGATTGCCGCCTATAACCGCGAGGCGGTTAAGAAGGGCATCAGCGAACGCACTGCGTCAATTAAATTGAAAGGATTGACCT
>JAHJJF010000045.1 GCA_018823135.1 Pseudomonadota bacterium | reverse complement strand
GGTGTTGTTGTGCCGTACCAGAGTTTTCAGCTTGATCCGGCGGCCATGGTGTTTCATTATGGCCAGGCGATTTTTGAGGGGCTGAAGGCTTATCGGAGCAAAGACGATACGATTTATCTGTTCAGGCCGGAGGCAAACCTGGAAAGGATGAACATTTCGGCAGCACGGATGTGTATGCCGGAAATAGATGTTCCGGCAGTCCTTGAGGCCTTGAAAATCCTTTTAAGAGTCGAAAAAGACTGGGTTCCTAAAGCTCATGGCGCGACATTATATATCCGCCCGACCATGATAGCGTCTGAGGCGGGGCTGGGTGTCCGGCCGGCCAAAAAATTTCTTTTTTACATTATATTAAGTCCGGTGGGGGCGTATTATCCCGAAGGATTTAATCCGGTAAAGATTTTTGTAACAGATAAGTATGTGCGCGCTGTTCCCGGCGGGGTTGGTAATGCTAAGACTGCAGGGAACTATGCCGCAAGTCTCATGGCCTCGGTTGATGCCCATAATCAGGGTTTTACCCAGGTTCTTTGGCTTGATGCCATAGAAAGGAAATACATCGAGGAAGTCGGCACCTCAAATATCTTTTTTCTGATTGATGATGAATTGATCACCCCGCCCCTTTCCGGCAGCATTCTTCCCGGGATCACCAGGGATTCCGTGCTCCAGCTCACCAGGGACTGGGGTATAAAGGTTACTGAAAGACGGATATCCATCGATGAGGTCCTGGAGGCAAGCCGCAGCGGAGCAATGCAGGAAGTGTTCGGTACCGGCACCGCTGCAGTGATTTCTCCGGTGGGTTCCCTTCACTACCGTGGTGAGGACTGCCAGGTGAATGGCGGCAGAACAGGGGCGCTCGCCCAGAAATTATTTGACGAGCTCCAGGCCATCCAGTTCGGCGAGAAAGAAGACCCCCACGGATGGATGGTTGCGATATAAAAAAATCTAGCCCAACCCCTTGATTTTCTAAACACCAGTACCTATAGTTTCGCCAACTTGGCGGAAATCCCTTGTTTTCAGGGGATTTTCAAGTTTTAAGCCAATATGGATGAGTTATTACGGACAGCATGAAGCTGTTCGTTTCATTTAAAGGATAAAAAAATAATTGATGGAGGCGGTATATGAAAATTCGTCCACTTAATGACCGAGTTCTGGTTAAGCGATTGAAGGAAGAGGAAACTACCAAAGGCGGCATTATTATTCCCGATAGTGCAAAGGAAAAACCCGCTGAGGGCGAAGTTGTGGCAGTCGGAAGCGGCAAGATGAATGATAAGGGCGTGCGGACCCCGGTTGACTTGAAAGTCGGTAACCGTGTATTGTTCAGCAAGTACGGCGGTACGGATGTGAAGCTTGATGGTGAGGACTACCTTATCATGCGGGAAGACGATATACTTGGTGTTGTTGGTTGATTGTCGGTCTCGAACGTACTGCTTATTAAAGAATTCAAATATTTGAGGAGAAGAGTATATGGCTGCTAAAGATATTAGGTATGGTGTAAAAGCCCGGGAGTCCATCATGGCCGGTGTAAATATACTGGCGGATGCGGTTAAAGTGACCTTAGGTCCTAAGGGCCGAAATGTGTTACTTGAGAAATCCTACGGCGCACCAACGATTACCAAAGACGGTGTCAGTGTTGCCAAGGAAATCGAAGTAAAAGACAGATTTCAAAATATGGGCGCCCAGATGGTCAAAGAAGTGGCTTCCAAAACAAGCGATGTTGCCGGTGACGGAACCACCACCGCAACTATCCTTGCTCAGGCTATTTTTTCCGAGGGCTCAAAACTTGTTGCCGCCGGCAATAATCCCATGGAAATCAAGCGCGGTATCGACAAATCAGTAGAAGCGGTTGTTGCTGAATTAAAGAGAATTGCCAAGCCAACCAAAGAGCAGAAGGAAATAGCTCAGGTTGGGACCATTTCTGCAAATAACGACGCAACAATCGGTAATATCATTGCCGAGGCAATGGATAAGGTGGGTAAAGAAGGCGTAATTACCGTTGAAGAAGCAAAAAGCATGGACACAACCCTTGATGTTGTTGAGGGTATGCAGTTTGATCGCGGTTACCTTTCACCTTATTTTGTAACCGATCCAGAGAAGATGGTTGTTAACCTCGAAGATCCATATATTCTGATTCATGAAAAGAAGGTCAGCAGTATGAAGGATCTCCTGCCGATTCTCGAGCAGATTGCAAAAATGGGTCGCCCATTATGCATTATTGCAGAAGATATTGACGGTGAAGCCCTTGCGACTCTCGTGGTCAACAAGCTTCGCGGTACCTTGAATGTTGCTGCGGTTAAAGCTCCGGGATTTGGTGATAGAAGAAAAGCGATGCTTGAAGATATCGCAACTCTCACCGGCGGTCAGGTGATCACCGAAGATCTTGGCATTAAGCTTGAGAATGTCACGGTTGCCGATCTCGGATCTGCAAAAAGAATAGTTATCGATAAAGACAACACCACCATTGTTGATGGCGCCGGTGACAAGAAGAAGCTTGAGGCCAGAGTAAAACAGATTCGTGCCCAGATTGAAGAATCTTCTTCTGATTACGATAAAGAAAAACTCCAGGAGCGTCTGGCAAAATTGATCGGTGGTGTGGCGGTAATCAATGTCGGCGCTGCCACTGAGATGGAAATGAAAGAGAAAAAGGCCCGGGTTGAGGATGCATTGAATGCTACCAGGGCAGCAGTCGAAGAGGGCATTGTTCCTGGCGGCGGTGTAGCGTATATTCGTTGTCTGAAAGCTCTTGCCGCACTGAAATTGTCTCCTGAGCAGAAAATTGGTCAGCAGATAATTGCCCGCGCACTGGAAGAGCCGGTTCGTCAGATCGCCATCAATGCAGGCCACGAGGGATCTGTTATTGTTGAGCACGTTAAGAAAATGCAGGGCGCAAAAGGCTTCAATGCGGAGACTGAAAAGTATGAAGACCTGATCAAGGCCGGGGTTATCGATCCTGCCAAAGTTACCCGTTTTGCTCTCCAGAATGCAGCCAGTGTTGCCGGCCTGCTTCTGACCACTGAGTGTATGATCGCCGAGCATCCTGAAGAGGATAAGGGCGGCGGAATGCCTCCGGGCGGAATGGGCGGAATGGGCGGAATGGGTGGAATGGGCGGAATGATGTAATCATCCCGTTTGCCTGATCCCTCATAGGGCTCATATGCCCAGAAAATATCCAGGGCTTCTTCACCACAAAGGAAGAAGCCCTGTTTTTTTATAGAATGTTTTCTTGAGAGCTTTCTTGCAAGATTTATGTTGTTTTATAAAAAATAGGTCAGTTATTTAGTACCTTATCAGTGATTTTCGTATTTTTTATGGCAAGACTTTTAATAATCAATTTAATTCTAATAACTTACACCTACTGTTAAGGTACTTATCCAGGGCCTTGATTTATTTCTAGTTTATCTGGGTTATGAAATACTATTGACAATGAAGGGAAAATTTACCATATAGAACAATCTTTTTTAGACCATCTGACAGAAACATTTAATTTTTTTCTCTTGCAGGGAAAAGCCTGGATGTTGTGAATTGTTGGATGGTCTCCTGCAAGTGTCTGATCTTTAGCGGGCAGGGAGGGGGATCGGGAAGAATCCGACTCCCCATGATTAGGAATGGCGATGTAGCTCAGCTGGTTAGAGCATGCGGCTCATATCCGCAGTGTCCGGGGTTCAAGTCCCTGCATCGCCACCAGAAACACAAGTAACTTGTAGATACTATGGGTTATTTTTTTTATACAACCTCCAGTTTGCGACAGTAGTCCAAAATACTGTTACAAGGTGGAGGTTTTTTTATGTTCCGAGTCCCAGCCTATCTGCAACTGAACCGATATGGGATATACTCTTTTCGTTTGGTTGTTCCCATGCATCTTCGTGGTATAATCTGTAAGACAGAAATAAAGAGAAGTTTACATACTGGGGTAAAAGCCGAGGCAATTATTATGGCCCGGGAGCATTACCTGCACGCCTATAAAATTCTGAAAAAGGCTGAGAAGATAATGGCTAACAAGAAGGATCGTTTGGATATCATTACAATTGGCTCACTGGGTTTGGATAAAAAGGGCAATTTACAAGCAAAGGATATAAAGATTGATGAAGAGAATACCAGCCAGGAAGCCTATCAAAAGGAAGTTAAGCTGCTCAAGGAATTGATTCAAGACATTAATCGAAAAGGCAAGACGATTCAGAAAGCATCAGTAGGCAAAGGGAGCAGGGTCCTTCTTTCCAAGGTGATT
>JAHJJF010000044.1 GCA_018823135.1 Pseudomonadota bacterium | reverse complement strand
CTATGCGTGAAACAAAAATCATCTGCACCATCGGACCCAAAACGGCATCCTTTGACATGCTGCAACGTCTTGCTGCAAGCGGCATGAACATTGCCCGGCTCAACATGTCTCATGGTTCTCCTGACTGGCACATGGCGGTCATTCGAAATATCAAGCGGCTCAACAAAAAAAACGGCACATCAATTGCCATCCTTCTTGATACAAAGGGGCCTGAAGTCCGCACCGGTGATGTCAAGACTGATATTGTCCTTGCCAGAGGCGATAATCTGACCCTCACTGTAAGACGCCAGGCCGAGCTTGAGCCCTATTGTGTGGAAGTGAGTTATGATGGTTTTGTCAATGAGGTTGAAAAGAATGACATTGTCCTTATCGATGGTGGCATGCTGAGTTTTCGGGTGAGGGAAATACGCGGAAAAGACGTCCTTTGTGAATGCTTGGAAGACGGGGTCCTGACCTCAAGACGGCATATCAATATACGGGGCAAAAGTGCCGATCTGCCCTCCATTACCGAGAAGGACTGGCAGGATATTGATTTCGCTATTGAAAACAGTGTGGACTTCATCGCCCTTTCCTTTGTCCGGGGGCCGGAATCCATCGCTGATGTGCAGCAGTATCTGCAGGACAGGAAATCCCCCATCGATATTATCGCCAAGATCGAAAGTGCCGAGGCCGTTCCGCAACTGAACAATATCATCGGCGTGGCCGACGGGGTGATGATCGCCCGTGGTGATCTGGGGTCCGAATTGCCCTGTGAAGAAGTGCCTCTCCTCCAGGACGCCATAATAAAAAAATGCCGAGCGGCCAGCAAACCGGTAATCGTTGCCACCCACATGCTGGAATCGATGATTATCAACCCGACACCAACCCGGGCGGAAGTGACGGACATAACTTACGCGGTCCAACAGGGAACCGATGCCATCATGCTTTCCGGGGAAACGGCAACCGGAAAGTATCCTTTCAAGGCCCTTGAAATAATGGATGCAGTGGCCTGCAGGATTGAGCGGCATATGGGCCAGGACACCACTGTCCGTGTGTCGATCACCAGCAACCCGAAAGAAGAAATAGCCCGGAGTGCCGCCATCCTCAACAATAATCTCAAGGCAGTCGGCACCATTGTCATAACCAGGCGCGGCATAATGGCCGCACTCCTGTCCAGGTGCCGGCCGGTTGCTCCGATCTTTGCCTTCACCAACACTACCCATGTCCGTCGTCGACTTGGCATTTACTGGGGAGTCCATGCCTTTCGTCTCAAATTTTCCAAAGATCCGGAAACCACCATTCAACGTGCGGTGGAACAACTGCTCAGGAAAAACATCATTCATCCCGGTGATCGGATTATTGTCCTCTCCGATATTCTGGCCGGCGGAGAATTTGTCGAGACTGTCCAGGTGCGGACTATTCCCAAGACAACCGGTTGATCTTCTTTATTCGCAAATCAGGTTTTCTGGTGCCTGTTACAGGTCACTTTCTGGCACCATCCTTTCCCTCGATGGAGTTATTGTAAAAACGCTGGGTCGGGTAAGCGAAATCAATGTCATCGCAGGCGGCGAACTCCTTGAGGATATCTTCCCAGATGGCCTGGGTGCTGCCGCGCCGTCGCCTTGGTTCGATCAGGTAACGGATGGTGAGCTGGATGCCGCAGTCCTTGACCGAGGTGTAGACGATGGGCGTGAGTTTTGAATAGAAGATCATGTACCGTTTGCTCGCCTCCTTGACGCGTTTTTCAGCGGCCGCGCTCAAGGAAGCGCCGTGTTTCTCTGCGATATCCACGAGGATCTTCTTGGCTTTTTCCCAATTGCTTTCAAAGGTGACGAGCACCGCGACCTCGTTCCAGATATATTCGAACCCGGTAGAGTAATTGGCAATCACCTCTTCTATTATCATTCTGTTCGGTAGATGGATGACGCGGCCGGTGCTCTGGTCCGCCTCCACCCAGTTGCCGATTTCCATTAGAGTGAACTTGAAGATCCGGAGATCTATGACATCGCCGAAATGATTGCCGACCTGGATGCGGTCGCCGACTGAAAAAGGTTTGCGCCAGAGTACAAAGGCCCAGCCGGCGAGATCTTTCACCAGCCCCTGAAGGGCGATGGCGAGGCCTGCTGTCACCAGGCCTAGAAAGGTTGCCATAGACTCCATGCCGTGGAACCAGATGCGGCCTATCATGAAGATGCCGATGGCAACCGAGATGTAGATCGTGCTCTTCTGCCAGTGGTAACGGATCTGGATGTCTTCGGTCCGGCTCCAGATCATGCGAATGACCGTGAAGCGGAAAAGCCACAGGAAGAAAATGATGAGAGCGGTGAAGAGGATGCGTTGCTGGATTTCAGGGTTGAGTCCTGAAAAACTCTGTAACCATGATGTTATCTGTTCCATGATGATTCTCACTTTATATTGGCGGAAACTCCATTGGCGGTTCCTGCTGATTGATCAGCACTACGCAGGGGATCAGGGGGATATTCCCGATCGGGGTTTCTGAAATAAATTCCGTGATGGCGAAAGAAGCCAGTGCCGCTTGTTTTGGAATGTGTTTTTTTTGGGGAAGTTGACATGGGCGCAAGGAGACTGTTTGTATAAGGGTTTCGGCTTTGCGTCGGAAAAAAAGGTGAAAGGTTGAAAAGAGATTTCCTGTCATCTCAGCATCACCTCATAAGCGATCAAGCTTAACTTGCACAAGTCCCCTCACCGAATTGCCGATGAAAATCGCATCGGCGGTCTTAAGATCATTTCGGGTGACTATTAATTCTTTAACCATACCGGAGAAATTTTCAAGAAGATGTCTGCGGAACACCCCCGGCAACAGTCCGCATTCAACCGGCGGGGTGTAAAGGGTTTTTCCTCTGCGGATAAAGACGTTACTGATGCTTCCTTCGGTGATTTCATCGCGGGTATTTGCAAAAATTACTTCAACAAAGCCGTTTCTTTCAGCCTTGGCCCGTTCTCGGTTATACAGCTCGCGTCTGGTTGTTTTATGGAGGAGCATCAAGTCGGTGGGGATTGATTTTTCTTGAGACAGGATGACTCGGGGCAGATCTTCCTGTTCATAAATCCCTTCAGGGGATCGGTGTTTTGGCTCGGCACATTGGGAATGGGTTAATGAAATCTCTCCGAAACTGTTGAGAGTGAGCCGCACACGCTGGGAGGTTTTCTTGTCAAAGGATTCTGCCAAACGCTCAAGTTGAGACAGGACAGCCTTTTCATCAAATGGGTAATTGAAATGTCCGGCTGAATTTTTCAGACGATTGATATGGGAATCAAGCAGCCAGTAACCCGATTGTTTGTCCCAGAGGATTGTTTCAATCAATTCGAAATCATTTTTCAACGCTCTGAGCGAACTTACATTCAGGAATCTGGCTTTCAGCTGACATTCCTCCCATTCGTTTCCCGGATCGGAATCATAGACAACTCCGGAGCCGACTCCCATCTCTCCCTTGTTGCCATTAAGCTGAATAGTTCTGATCGGCACATTAAAGTGCGCATCTCTTGCAGGAGTGATAAAGCCGATGCCGCCGGTATAGACGCCCCTGTCTTCCAACTCGAGTTCGCGAATAATCTCCATGGTCCTGATTTTAGGGGCGCCGGTAACCGAGCCGCACGGGAAAAGACACGTTAGAAGATCCTTGATTGAAACATCGTTGCGTAACTGGCCGGTAATGGTTGAGGTCATCTGGTGCAGTGTTTCGTAAGTCTCAATATCGAAAAGGGACTGGACGTTTACTTCACCCATATTGCATAACCTGCCGAGATCATTTCGTAAGAGATCGACTATCATGATGTTTTCGCTGCGGTTTTTCTGGTCCTGGTGGAGATACTTGGATAATTCGGCATCCTGATCAGATGTGCTGCCGCGCTTGATGGTTCCTTTCATGGGTCGTACGGTACAGGTTGAGCCCTGTTTCCTGAAAAAAAGTTCAGGGGAAAATGAGATGGTATCTTTACCTTGGGATCTTATATAGGCGGCATAGGAGACACTTTGATTGCGGCGAAGTGTGGTGTAAAGATTTTCTTTGGAACCGGAAAAATCAAAGAGATATTTCAGGGTGTAATTCACCTGGTAGGTATCACCTTCGGCAATATATTGTTTTATCCGGGCAATTTTTTTCAGATAATCCGCCTGAGATTCATTGAGGCTAAGATTGTCAATCCGGTAGCCTGCCGGCAGGAATTCAGAAATCTGCCCGGAGGAAGGGGGGTAAACGGACTTCGGGGCGGTATCAACCCGGGCGCCGGTGGAATGATCGTAAGTCAGCGGCTTGTTGAATACGAGTAATTCTGCAAGTATTGATTGATTGTCGGATTTGATCAGGCTGTGGAGAGATGGTTCGAGGAGGTAGCCGAATTCATAGGCAAACCAGCCGGCGAGGTAAAAACCTTTGTCAAGGCAGGTTTCAATCTTTGCGAAAAAGTTGTCCACGGAGGCGCCCGGTGAAAAGATTATTCTGTCCACCGGGTTTTGGAAAAGATAGGAGGTGTGATTTTCCCCGGTTATTGTCGTGGTTTCAAGGAAAACAAAATTATCCTCATTCGCAAGATTCTTGAGCAATGTGTTGAGCTCGGTTTCTGTAAAGGGTGCAGGAGACATTATCAGCTCGGGGTTTATTAAAAGCTCGCTTGAAGGTTGCGGGGGACCATCGATTTTTTATATATGCAGGTATTGGCAGCATCGTAATAAAGCACGATGTCGACGTGTTTCTCGTCTCTAACTTGTTGATATTATTAGAGGCGATAATTCAGCTTTTGACTTTTTACAAAACTATCAAGTGTTGGCGGCTTTGATTTCTATCCTGAAAAAAGTGCATCAACCTTATATCGAAGGGGGGAAAAAGTATAATATTTTTTTGAAATACAATTTATTTTTTTGAAGGGGCTGTGTTTCTGGAGTCTTTTGTTATAATAGTATAGAATTTGAGGGGTAACGATGGGTTCCAGCTATATAAATTTATTTTTTCCAAGTCGTGGCTCAACGGTTGCGAGAAGCGGGGGAATATTTTATAAGAAGTTTGCCTTTTTCCATGATTGCACTAATTGTAATAAAATACATCATTATAATGTTTATGGAGGATACTGAAAATGTTAATTCGGGACTGGATGACCAAGGATGTTCTGACTGTTGATGAAAACACTTCACTGATGCGCGCCACCAGAATCATGAAAGAAAACACTATCCGGCGGGTTCCAGTGGTCTCTCACGGCAGGCTCATTGGTATTCTCACTGATCGGGATGTGAAAGATGCTTCACCATCCAAAACCACATCTCTTGATATCCATGAATTATATTATCTGCTTTCCGAGATGAAGGTAAAGGATGTCATGACCCCGGATCCTCTCACCTTGCACGGTAATGAATCTCTTGAAAAAGCGGCACTGGTGATGATGGAAAGTAAAATTTCCGGAATTCCGGTGGTTGATGACTCAGATCATCTCATCGGCCTCCTCAGTGAAACGGACATCCTGAAAGGTTTTGTAAAAATCACCGGTATCCAGGACGGCGCCATCCAATACGTCCTTGATGTGGCTGATAAACCAGGTGCGGTGACGACGATTATTCAATTATTGAGAGAGTTTGATGCACGTATAATCAGTGTCCTTACGTCCTTTCAGGATGCCAGGGAAGGGATGAAGAGAGTGGCGGTCAGGGTAATCGTCGAAGAAACCAAGAGAGATGATATCATCAAAAGTCTGGAAGAAAATTTCGAACTTGTCTATCACAGCAGAGACGAATTGAGCAACCTGCCGAAAAAGAAGTAATCGGCCGGATCATCACGGTGTAAGTCTGCATGGTATTCGGTTTTTTTTTGATAAATGCTCAGTTGATGAGGTTTTGCATCTCTGCAAACTTAGCTGGCCTTCGGTTGCGCTAGGGGTGGTTTATATGTCTTGCTGCTGGTTTTTCCGGTAAATTGTCTTTACTGAAAGCCTCAAGGACAATACTTTCTGAATATTCATTAGTGATTGCCCCGGTCATGCTGTCCATGGGCATTATAGTTATGCCCATGGGTTTAGTGAATTCCTTGTCAGGAAGATCCCTCTTGATTCTTTTCATGAAATCCAGCCAGATGGGCGCAGCTGCCCGTGCTCCTGTTTCACCCCGGCCCAGAGACTTCTTTTTGTCAAAACCCATCCAGACGCCAACAACCAGGTCGGGAGTGTAGCCGATAAACCACGCATCCATATTTTTATCGGTTGTTCCGGTTTTTCCGGCAACGGGAATGCCGATTGATTTAACTATTTTTCCGGTTCCTTCTTTTATTACCCCTTCAAGCAAGTGGGTTATCTGGTAGGCAATCTCTGAACTGAGGACTTTTCGGGATTCAGGGTGATTGTCTTCAAGTATATTGCCGTTGCCGTCAATGATTTTTCTTATAAACGACGGTTTAGTATAATTGCCATTATTGGCGAATACAGCATAGGCGGAAGTCAATTCCAGGAGTGCGACTTCCGAAGAACCCAGGGCAAGTGTCAAATCAGGAGTGAGCGGCGAACTGATTCCCATGTTTTTGGCGAGTTCTGTTGCCTGGGAGACGCCTAACTCCTGGAGGAGTTTGATGGCGACAATGTTATGGGAATGAATAAGGCCGTTGCGCAGGGTTGTCGGACCGAAGAATTTGTTGTCGAAATTATTCGGTTCCCAAAGTTTGTATTGATTTGATCCCTGGAATTGAATGGGTTCGTCAATAATGATTGATGCGGGGTGATATCCCATGCCAAAGGCTGCGGCATAAATAAACGGCTTGAAGGCAGAACCCGGCTGCCTTTTTGCCTGTGTGGCCCGGTTAAACTGACTTTGAGAAAAATCCGTGCCGCCTGAAACGGCAAGCACACGGCCGGTTTTTACTTCCTGTACGATAATCGCCGCCTGTGGAAGGTTGTTTTCGTATGTCACCCCCTGTCGGTCTTTCCACAGGGCAATACCCGTCTTGATCGCCTGGTCGGCGGCTTTCTGCAGATTCTGATCCAGAGAGGTGTGGATCGTAAGACCGCCGGTGAGAAGCTCTTTTCTTCCATATTTATCCCCCACATAATTCTGGACGTATTGGATAAAGTAATTGTTTCTTGAGTCGGTGGATTCCTGGGCGGGGCGGCGGCCCCAGAAAAGAATCTGATTGGCTGCCTTGTCTGCCGCAGTTTGCGTTATATAGCCATCTTCAAGCATTCTGTTGAGAACATAGGATTGCCGTTTCTTTGCCAGCATGAAATGTTTAAACGGGGAGTAACGGCTGGGGGCCTGGGGCAGCCCCGCTAAAAGGGATATTTCCGCAAGGGCCAGGTCTTTCACGGATTTTCCGAAATAAGTCCTGGCAGCAGCTTCAACACCATAGGCCCCTTCACCGAAATATATCTGGTTCAGATAGATGTTGAGAATTTCATCCTTGGAGAGAGAATGATCGATACGGTATGCGAGGATTGCCTCTTTGATTTTTCTGGTATAGGTTTTTTCGGGGGTCAGCAGGAGCGATCGCGCTACCTGCTGGGTGATTGTACTTCCACCCTGAAGTTTTTTTCCTTCATTGATATTGTGAAGTAACGCCCTGACCATGGACCAGAAATCGATGCCGGGATGAGAATAAAACCGTGCATCCTCAGCTGATACGAACGCTTTCGGCAGAAGAACCGGCATGTCGTCAAGGGGTACAAGATAACGATTCTGGATAAAGGCTCTGGCTACCGGTTGTTGTTTACTGTCAAAAATTTCCGAGGTCCGCGCCGGGCGGTAATTTATCAGTGAATAGCTGTCCGGTATATCCAGTGAAATGAATATATAGAGCAGAATCCCGATAAAAATGGAGAGCAGGCAACCAACGGACAACAACAGGATTATCAGATGGGTATGATTCCATTGCAATGGTTTATCGTTTTGGGGGGTATTGTCTTTGGATCGGGTCATTGGTGTATTAACAGGGGATTTCCAACGTCGGAGTCGATTTTATAAATTTAATGATATTATCTCATTTTTTATAGTAATACCATGGATTTGTCAAAATTATGGCTTGCTGAATCGAAATCAAGTTTAAGGCTGCATATTTGATGAAATCGTAAAGAGCAAATGCAAAGAGAATATGAAAAGAGAGATTTCATCGAGTGATTGCGTTTGAACATGTTGATTTTGTCTGGAGGACCTTTTCCTTTAGTGATTTTTGCGACGACATTATTTTGATGAAATCGTAAAGAGCAAATGCAAAGAGAATATGGAAAGAGAGATTTCATCGAGTTATTGCGTTTGAACATGTTGATTTTGTCTCGTGGACCTGTTGCGGCAGGGATTTTTTATGACGACATCAATATTGACAATCGCGTAAAAAGTTGGGCACTGAATAGACCAACCTTGCAGTCGCCCACAATGGAAGTCTTTCAAGTATAGAAAATCGAAGACTTCCAAACCCATAACGTCGCCGGCGCTTTTTTTGCGCGGACGATAATTATCGCCTCAATGATTTCAATAAGCTAGAAGCGGTATACGCGTCCGACGAGCGCTTTTATCTGCGAGTCCGACAATATTGACAATCGCGTAAAAAGTTGGGCACTGAATTATCGCCTCAATGATTTCAATAAGCTAGAAGCGGTATACGCGTCCGACGAGCGCTTTTATCTGCGAGTCCGACAATATTTCAGGATTGCAATTTTACGGGGTTAACTAAATTGTGGTGCAATATTCCTGCAAATCGTGTAGGGACATTGTTTCCTTATGTATTTTCAGGAAGAAAAAATTGTTAATATAAGGATGTTTCTTTGATGCCGGAATTCTCCTTAAACGTTGCAGTACCAACAAAGAAGAGCTTTAACTCTTTCCATCCTGAATATACATTCAAGAATTAACTTGACAAGAGCTGTTGTCAAATTAAAATGTTCAGAATTTTTCTCGTGGATACTTCAAAATAATCCGAAGGTCTGCAAATATGTCATCCATTTACATGAGGGAGTTGTCGGAAAACGGCAGACTGTCTTGCGATAAACCAAGGGGAGACGATAAGAATGAAAATCAGTGAGTTAGAAAAACTAGAAAATGAAGGAACGGACAAATTGCCTTCAGAGGAAAGACGTCGGTTTCTCAAGTTCGGCCTTGCCGTGACCGGCGTATTTCTTGGAGGATCCGTCCTCTCTCTGACCTCAGTTCGGAATGCGCAAGGTGTTACGGGAGCAAAACCCGCAACCGGAAAATTTTCTTATCCAAAGCATTACACCATGGTTCTGAGACAAAACCGGTGTATTGATTGTGAACGCTGCAAAGAAGCATGTGTTAAAACCAATCATGTCCCCGGTTACGGCTACCGGACCACCATTATGGAGCAAATGCGCGATATCGGCGGTGGCAAAACCGAGCCTGTTTTCATGCCGGTTCTGTGCAATCACTGTAATCGTCCTCCCTGTGTCCGTGTGTGCCCGACAACGGCAACATATAAAGATAAGGAAACCGGCATAGTTATGATGGCAAAAGAGCGCTGCATCGGTTGCAAGACCTGTATGGCAGCCTGCCCCTATAATGCCCGTTATTTTGATGAGACTGCAGGCGTCCGCGCCGTTGATAAATGTAATTTCTGCTGGGATACCCGGATTTCCAAGGGTGAAACCCAAACAGCCTGCGCTGAGGCTTGTCCTGCCGGTGTCAGGATTTTTGGTCTATTGAATGATGAATCCAGCAAGGTGTATAAATTGATTCATGCACCGGATAAGAAAGTATGGGTTCAACGACCTGAAACCGGTGCTATGCCTAATGTTTTCTACATCAACGACTGAGCAAGGAGAAGTAAGAAATGAAACCAGCACGTATTGATCTAAAGAAATTGTTTGCTCTTCTTCTTGTCGTTGCAACCTTTGCATTGTTTGCCGGTCAGGCGATTGGCGAGGATGAAGAGGAAGATGGCGGTACTATAATTTTTACACAACCTGTAAAAGCAGTTATTTTTGACCATAAGATACATAATGAACAGGGTCTGGAATGTGACAGCTGTCACGATGATCTTTTTCAAATGGAAACCGGGGCGGCTGAAGCTGGTGATGATTTCACCATGCAAGCCCTTTATGATGGCAAGTATTGCGGTTCCTGCCATGACGGCGAAACGGCCTTTGCATCCAAGACCAGATGTACTGCATGTCACATCGGCGTGAAAGGATATAACCGGGCTACCGGTGTTGAGGAGAAGAGTGGACACTCTTCCGGCCATTAAACAACAGGTAAAAATCAGAAGGTAAGCACAGGGTTTTTTACTGATTCGTTCCCTGTTCAATATTCTTTAGGAGGGTAATACAATGTTTAACGATTTATCTTTAGCTGATGTGGCCGAGCCGAAAATGGCTACACCTGCTGTCAACAAGGCAACGCTGACGTTTCTGATGCTTGCCGCCATTGGCTTGTCTGCCGGCCTTTATGCGTTTTATGCGGGCCATCACCAGGTTTACAATAATACCAGGGAGATGCCTTGGGGGATTCTCATCGCCGGCTATGCTTTCTTTGCAATTACCTCCACCGGGCTCTGTCTGTTGGCAGCTATCAGCCACCTGTTCGGCGGTAATCAGATGGCGGCCCTTTCAAACAGAATGGTTTTCCTTTCCATCGTGACGATTATCGGTGGTTTTTCTTTGA
Organism: Pseudomonadota bacterium; assembly: GCA_018823135.1. Taxonomy (NCBI): domain Bacteria; kingdom Pseudomonadati; phylum Pseudomonadota; species Pseudomonadota bacterium. Next base: position 11,958 of record JAHJJF010000044.1, on the reverse strand, counting down.
TCGGCGTGGAGATTGAAAATCCGCATCGCATGCTGCTTTACAATGTGCTGACCCCGAATTTCACCTCAAATATCTGGTGGATGGGCACCCTTTACGGGATGGCGGTTGGCTTCATGTTTGTCGAGTTTTTCCTGATCCTCAACAAGCGTTATAAAATTGCGGTAGTTCTTGGAGTTGCCGGCGCATTGGCCGAGGTCATGGCTAACACCAACCTCGGCGCGGTGTTTGCAACCCTGTCAGGACGTCCGTTCTGGTATGGATCGCAGCTGCCGATTTATTTTCTGGCATCTGCTTTCATGTCAGGCGCTGCAGCGATTATCATATTCACCCATTTTGCATATAAACTCCGTGGACGTCAAATGGAGCCCGCGGTCTTAAAAGGGGTTCAGAGTGCTGGCAAGGTGCTGGCGCTGCTCCTGTTTCTGATTGTTGTTGCAACCGCCTGGAGGTTCATTGCCTTCTTCGTCGGGGGCACTGAGCTTGGCCGTACTGCTGCCGAAGGTATTTTGAGTGGACCCCTGGCGGTTAATTTCTGGGTTTTTGAGATTACCGTTGGCCTTGCCATTCCTTTGGGACTGCTGATTTCTTCAGGAATGAAGAGAGTGCCGCTCATGGCACTGGCGGCTTTTATGACCCTGGTCGGTCAGTTTTTTCAGAGATATGACCTTGTTGTTGCAGGGCAATTGGTGCCGATCTATGACGGCTGGGACAATCTGCCCACGTATTTCAGCTACATCCCGTCCCTTGCCGAGTTCATGGTAACCTTCGGTGGGATTTTCGTGGTTTGCGCCGGATTTTTATTAGGTGAGAGATTTTTCGGCAAAGCCTTTGACGATTTCGGCCATCATTGAAATTTAGTAGGAAAACTTGAGTTTTCATACGGCAGGGCTTCATTATCGAAGCTTTGCCGTTTTTTATTTGCACGGGCAGCTTTTTTTGGGGAAAAGATATTGTAATTCCTGTCAAAACAGCCAGATTGAATTGGTGCTGAACTATAGAATGTTCAATGATTGTCGGTAGTTGTTCCTCTAATGATTTTCTGCGATTTCGGTAAAAAATCCCTGTTGGTGTCCTCTCGCCTTATTGGAGCGTTCTTTTGATCGCTTCAATCGGATTATATATGGTTCAGGATTATCAGCTTGAATGCTGAATGAGGAATAACAGAAATTAATAGGTTGATTGAGTTGTTCGTTTGAGTATAAGCTTTATTTCCATGGGCGCCTCTTTTCAAGAGGATTGTTGATCTGTTAATCTCCGGACCCTGGCAGATAATTTCTAAATGCCACAATATTAGTCAAGGAGTTACATAATGTTCGAAGGTCTGCAGAGTTATATTCCTTTGATTGCATCCATTGCTGTGATTTCCCTGATTATCTGGGCCGTTTATTATTTTCTTCTTGGTCGGCATATGGAAATTGGTGCGGAAGCAAGACTGCCTCGTCAGCTTCTTCTGCTTCTCTTCACCACGGTGGGATTTTTAATTGTTCTTTTATTGATTCCCATGTCCCAGGCCACTCGCGGCCAGGTTTTGAGGTTACTTGGTATTGTCCTTACCGGCGTTATTGCCCTTTCTTCCACGACCTTTGTTGCCAACGCCATGGCAGGGTTGATGCTGCGGCTTGTAAAGAGCTTCCGCCACGGCGATTTCATCCGCATCGGTGAGCAGTTCGGCAGAGTGAGCGAACGAGGGCTTTTTCATACGGAGATTCAAACCGAAGATCGTGATTTAACGACATTCCCAAACCTTTATCTGGTGACCAATCCATTAACGGTGGTTCGCAGTTCCGGGACGATCATTTCCGCCAACCTTTCCCTTGGCTATGATATCCCGAGAAAAACCATCGAAGAGTTGCTTAAAAAGGCAGCAGAAGAGGCTGAACTCCATGAACCGTTCGTGCTGGTCAAGGAATTGGGGGATTTTTCCGTTACCTACCGCATCGCCGGTTTTTTATCGGAAATCAAGCAACTGCTAACCGTACGCTCCAATCTGCGAAAAAAGGTGATGGATATACTCCATGAAAACGGTATTGAAATTGCATCGCCGACCATTATGAATCAACGACGAATCGATGACGGGGTGAAAATAATTCCTCCCAAACAACAGGATGTCGTTGAAGAGGCAAAACCTGAATCTGAAGACTCTCCGGAAGCAATGATTTTCGATAAGGCCGAAGAAGCCGAGGAGTCGGAACTTCGCAATTACAATATGAAAGATCTGGTGAAACGCCTGGAGGAATTGAAAAGGGCCAGAGAAATTGCTGCTGATAATGAGCAAATCAAATTCGACTCAGAGATCGCTGTTATTGAGGACCTCATCCAACATATCGAAAGTACCCGAAAAGAAGAGAAACAATAGCATCCAGATGGCTGGCCTGTTTGATGGGAATTATGCAGAAAGAATCGATGTCGAGTTTTTTCTCTGACTCTGGCTGTCCCCCCCCGATAATTAAAAATTTTTTCACCGCGTTTGGGATGTTTATTGATGGTTATTCCTCAAAAACTTCCGGGGTGTGGCGGACGATGCGGGCGTCGACAAGATAGATGACGTCTTCGGCGATGTTGGTGGCATGATCGGCGATTCTTTCAAGATGTCGGCCCACGGAAAGAAGATGGAGCAATGTGTTGACATGTTGTGGGTTCTTGGGGATTTCCTCCTTCATGAAGGCATAGATATCACGGTTCATGGCATCCATTTCTTCATCCTCGGCCCGGATGCGGTATGCGGCTTTGACATCAAGATTGATCAGGGTATCTATGCTCCTGCTCAACATGCCTTCTGCCTTGTGGGCCATTTTCGTGAAGTCCAGGACCGGACAACCTGGTTCCTGTGATCCGATGAAGAGGGAGCGTTCGGCGATATTGACCGCCAGGTCGCCCACCCGTTCGAGGTCGCTGTTGATTTTGAGGATGGCGATGATAATCCGCAGATCAATGGCCACGGGCTGATGCAATGCGAGTATTTTCAGGCAGTCTTCCTCGATTTCCACCTCGAGATTATCCACTTCGATATCTCGCTTGATGATCTCCTCAGCCATTCTGGCGTCTTTTTTAATGACCGATTTTGTGGCGAGATATACCATGTCCTCCACAATGGAACCCATGATGATCAGTTGTTTCTTTAATTTGTCGATTTCTTTTTCAAGATGTTTCGGCATGACGTCCCTCTTTAATTATCTTTAAATTTGTGAGCGCAATTATCCGAATCTTCCAGTGATATAATCTTCAGTCTGCTTTTCCCGGGGTTTGGTAAATATTTTTTTGGTCTCACCGGTTTCGATGAGTTGGCCTTCATAGAAAAATGCAGTAGTGTCTGAAACGCGCGCCGCCTGCTGCATATTGTGAGTAACTATCACAATTGTATACTGATCGCGCAATTCGCCGATAAGATCCTCAATGCGGGTTGTTGATTTCGGGTCCAGTGCCGAGGCCGGTTCATCCATGAGCAGGATTTCCGGATCCACTGCCAGGGCACGCGCAATGCAGAGCCGCTGCTGCTGGCCGCCGGAAAGACTCAAGGCATTTTCGTTCAGGCGGTCTTTTACTTCTTCCCAGAGGGCGGAACGCACCAGACTTTTCTCAACGATTTCTTCGAGATTTTTCCGGTTTTTCGTGCCATGGATTCTCGGCCCGTAGGCAACGTTATCAAAAATTGATTTTGGGAATGGATTTGATTTCTGGAACACCATCCCAACCCGTTTTCGTAATTGGACGATATTCACCTTTCCCTGATAAATATCCAACCCTGAAATAGAGACTTTTCCTTGGACCCGTGTATTTGGGATAATATCGTTCATGCGGTTCAAAGTCCGCAGAAAGGTGGATTTACCACAACCGGACGGGCCGATCAGGGCAGTAACCCTGCGTGCCTCAATATCAATACTGATATCAAAGAGAGATTGTTTCTCCCCGTAGAAGAAATTCAGTTTTTCGACACGGATGGAAATTTCCGGAGTTGCGGCTGTTGCTGGTTTTTCTACCATTGGTATTTTCTTCTGTAATAAATTCGAATAATTATAGCTCCAAGGCTTAAGCCCAGAACAATGATCAGCAACACAAGGGCGGTACCGTACTGCATGGGCCGCACCTGGTCGGCTGCCGGGTGTTGTGTTGCCAGGATGTATAGATGGTATGGCAGGGCCATGACCTGATCGTATATGGATTTCGGCAGGGTCGGCAGAAAGAAAGCGGCCACGGTGAGCAGGATGGGGGCGGTTTCGCCTGCTGCGCGGCCGATTGCCAGGATTGAGCCGGTTATCATGCCGGAAAGGGAGTAAGGCAGGACATTGGTGCGGATGGTTTCCCACTTGGTTGCCCCCAGTGCAAGACTCGCCGCTCTGAATCCCCGGGGCACCGCGCGTAAAGCCTCTTCACTGGCAACGATGATCGTCGGCAGCACCATACAGGCAAGGGTGAGACTGCCGGACAGAATCGAAGCCCCGAATCCCAGAAAGATTACAAACAGGCCAAGGCCAAACAGACCGAAAACGATGGATGGCACTCCTGCCAGGGTGACGATGGCCAACCGGATAATTTCGGTGAACCGATTAGGCTTTGCATACTCCGAGAGATAGATTGCACTGCCGACACCAAGAGGCAGGGCAATGGCTATGGTGCCGCCGACCAGACAGAGGGTGCCGACGATGGCCGGAAGAATTCCCCCTTTGGCGCCGCTTTGTTCAGGAAATCCGCTGATGAATTCCCAGCTGAGATTAGGTGCTCCCTTTCTGATAATATCATACAGAATGTAACCTACCAGAATAACGATTAAGTAGGCGACCGCCCGGATCAGCATGATAATGATTTTTTCGGTGATTTCCCGGTTCATTGCATCATCCCGTATTTTTTAAGGACGCGCTGCGCCAGGACATTAAGACTGAAAGTAACCAGCAGAAGAACAACGCCGATGCAGAAAAGGGCTTGATAATGGACACTGCCGAAAGGCACTTCCCCCATTTCAGCGGCAATGGTGGCGGTCATGGTTCTTACCGAACTCAAGGGTGAAAAAGAAATGACCGCCGAATTGCCGGTGACCATCAGCACGGCCATGGTTTCGCCGATCACCCTGCCGGTGCCGAGCATGATCGCCGCGATAATGCCGGGCAGGGCGGCTGGCACGGTAACCTTCCAGATGGTCTGCAGTCTGCTGGCTCCCAGAGCCATGGACGCGGCCTTATAGGACTCGGGAACGCTGTTGATCGCATCTTCCGAAATAGTTATGACGGTGGGGATTGCCATGAGTGCTAAGAGAATCGCTCCGGTAAGGGCGTTGAGCCCGGTGTTGAGGCCGAAAAGTTCTTTTACCAGGGGCGCCAGCACCAAAAGTCCGAAAAATCCCAGAACCACGGAAGGAATGCTTGCAAGTATTTCAATGAAGGGTTTCAGGGCTTCCCGTTCTGTGGGGTGGGCGATTTCAGCAATGTAGACTGCGCCGATAACTGATAGAGGAATGGTGATCACCATGGCAAGGCAGGTGACCAATGCCGATCCTGAGACCAGGGACAGGATGCCGAAGCGCTCCTGCTGGAAGGAGACGGGAATCCAGCGGGAATCAAACAATTCCATAAGACCCGGGGCAAGGGTGAACGGCGCCGCCTCCCTGCCCAGAAAGAGAAATATGAGCAGGACGACCAGGATGCTGGTGGATGCGAAACCGGCCAGCAGAATATGGACTGCCTTGTCTTTCCACATAGTTTTGTTTACTGGGGAACGTAGCCGGTTTCCCGGACAATCTCCTGGCCTTTCGTGCTCAGGCAGAAATCAATAAATTCCTTGACCAGCCCCGACGGCTCGCCGTTGGTATAAAGATAAAGGGGTCGGGCTATGGAGTATTCACCGGATTTTACAGTTTCCTCGGAGGGTGATATTGCCATTCCACTATTATCGGCTTTTACCTGAAGGGCTTTGACCTTGTCTTTTGCCTCGACTGTAAAGCCGAGGCCGACATAGCCGATTGCCAGTTTATCAGTTTCAATGGCCTGGATCACAGCCGAGGTGCCCGGCAGGAATCTGGCATTGGGGGTGTAATCAGCCTTGCTTAAGACATGTTCCTGGAAAAATATGAAAGTTCCAGAACTGGATTCCCTTGACAGCACGATGATCGGCTCATCGGTTCCGCCGACATCACTCCAGCGTTTATAGGCCCCAGAGAAGATTTTGCCGATCTGCTCAACGGAAAGCTCGCTCACCGGGTTTTCAGGATTTACCACCACGGCAATACCGTCCCTGGCAACTACCACCTCAAGCGGATTGAGGCCTTTCTGCCGGGCCAGGTTCAACTCTTTTTCCTGGATACTCCGGGATGCGGCGCAGATATCCGTGGTGCCGTTGAGCAGCGCTGCAATGCCGGTGCCTGAGCCGCCGCCAGTGACTGATACCTCGGATCCCTTACTGGTCTGCATGAATTTTTCAGCCCAGGTGCTCACCAGATGTACCATGGTGTCTGAGCCCTTAATGGTCAGATATCTCGTGGATTTTTGGCCGGAATCGGCAGAACCGGCTTTGTCATGTCTTTTACAGGCGGGGGTGAAGGTTAAAGCACAACAAACCAAAACAAAGAGAAAGTGGCGGAATATTATTTTCATGATTTTGTCCTTTTGAGGGAAAGAAAGAATATCAAAAAAAGATGCAAACTATCATGGGAAAGACGGGGTGAAACTATTCAGTTTTATGCGGTCCAGTATCATTTCTGTCACGCTTGACCATCATGAAGGAAACCAGCACGCCCAGCGCAAAGCCAAGGATTGTGGTGCCGAAGAGCAGGACCGCTCGCGGCATGGTGATTGAAGCAAAGAGTATCTTCGTTTCAACCGGTTGGGTATTCTGCAGGACAATGATGAGGCCCAGGGAGACCAGAACAAGGATTAATATGAGTTTTACCTGTTGCATGGGTTTTTATTCTCCTTTCATGCTGTTTTTGTGGCAGAGCATATCAATTGGATTTTTAAAGTCAAGGCATATATTGCTGGTTGTCTCGGCGCTGAACGTAAAGCCCTGGTCTTTCAGGGTGGCCCGGCAGCGCTCCATCACCAGGGTTCTGGCTGGAACCATATTAAGCCCCTGCTGAAAGGTGTCGATCCAGAACAGGACTTCAAGCTCAACATAGGTTGCCGAGAAAGAAGACAATGCCACCAGCGTTGGCGGGTTTTTGAGGATTTCCGGGATTTCCTCAACGGCTTGGAGCAGAAGGCGACGGGCCTCTGCGGCATTGTCGGCATAATCGATACCTATGGTAAACGACAGGCGCCGCAGGCCGTCCTTTGTGAAATTTATCAGGGGGCTGTTAAAAATCTGGGAACTGGGGATGAAGATATCCCGTCCGTCATCGGTGCGGATATGAGTATTTCTTAATTCAATGGCCTTGACTTCTCCAGATAGCTGCTCTGACTGGATGAGATCGCCGATTTCAAAAGGCCGGCTGAAGGCCAGAAAAAATCCGGCCAGAAGGTTTTCGCCGATTCCCCGGAAGGCGAAACCCAGAACAACCGCAGTGATTCCGCCGCCGGCAAGCAGACTCATGGTAATATTTTTTAATCCGAGGACATTTAATGTCGGCATGATGCCGAGAATACCGAAGCCCCAGACAATGAGTTTACTGAAAAAAGATCGGTGAGTCTTGGAAAGTTCGGCATGTTCAAGAAGGTTGAGGATCCCCCGGGAAACAAGACGGCCGATAAGCAGACAGGCCAATAAAATAATGAGCGCCCCGAGAAGGCGCGGCAGGATTCTGAGAAGATGGTCCCAGTCAAGCATTAGATTATGATAAAAGGTTTCCATGCAAACGCTTATTCCTGAGAAGGTGTGCCAGCATAAAAAAGATAATGGTTATTTCATCATTATCAAGAGATGGTTGTCAATGGCTCATTCCCTATAGTCCTAAAAAGACATGCCGATACTGAAATGCGCCGCATATTGTCTTTCGCCACGGCTCTCATCGCGGTCGGGATTAAAGGCCACCTCGAGACGTGCCGGTCCGAAAGGCAAGAGATAGTGGATGCCGCAGCCAACCGCGCTCCTGAAATCCGAGAAAAAATCATTCAGGGTGTCATTGATTAATTCAGACCGGTCATTATAACCGGTCTGCCCCTGTTCCGAACGTGATTTGTTTGGTGACAGATTTCCAAAGTCAGCAAAAAGAACAGCTGAGAAATTATCTTTCAGGTGCTGGCGGAATTCAAGATTGATAACATTCATCCCCATGCCGCCGACAGGTTCGCCGGATATATCCTGGGGGCCGAGGCTTGATTCCATAAAACTCCGGACAGTATTTTCCCCGCCATTAAAAAATCTTTCAGCCAGGGGAATGGTGGTCTGGCCTCCACCTGGAAGTATGAGCCCGGTTTTGTATCTGAAGGCTAAAACTGCAGAGGGGCCTAATTTAACAAATTTACGGAATCCCGTGGTTACGCGGGAAAAAGAGATATCGCTGCCAAGGGAATGATCGGAATTTTCAAGAGTAAGGAAATGACGCGTTCCGGAAGATGGATAAAACAAATCGTTTCGGTCATCAAAGAGCGTCTGTATCCTGTTGGTTAAGATGTTGTAATTGCTGTCCATGGCTTCAGAAGCTGAATATTCATCGATGTCGGTGATCGCCGTTTTCCTGTAACTTTCTCCCAGGGAAAGAGAGAAGGCGCTGGTGAATTTCTTAGTGAAAATAATTGAGGCCTCAACTTCTTCACTGGTAAAGGACGGTTCTTCTCTTTTTCGATAAGAGACCGGAAAGTCTGCTATGATCGAGGTGTTGAAAAACCAAGGGTCGGTGACGTTTACACTCAGGTTGGAGCCCTTGAGGGAAAGGTTTGCTTCAGTCTTGAACAACCGTCCGGTGCCAAACAGGTTCTTTTCTCGAAAACCCACCCCTGTGCGCAACAGCTCATACGAACCCCAGCCCAGTTCGTAATAAAGTTCCTTGGAAGGCTCTTCCCAGACTCTGACTTCAAGATTTCGCTGGTTTTGGGGTTCCTTATCAAGAGATATATCAATTTTCGAAAACAGCCCGGTTTGATACAGGGAGTTAAAGGCCTGTTGTGTTTTCTGGAAATTGTACAGGTCGCCTGGGTTCAGGGGCAGACGATTTGCAATAAATGAAGATTTTGTCTTTTCGTTGCCGGAAATCGTAATGTCGGCGATTGTTACCCGGGGGCCGCTTGAAATGTTTGCCTCAAGAATAAAGCCGCCGGGAATTTCCGAGGTTGTTGCCCGCACGCCAATCTCCACGTCCGGGTAGCCAAGGTTGCCGTAAAATTCCTCAAGGCGGGTTTTGAGAAATAATTTCTGGCGTTTGGTGTAGGGCTTGCCGGTTATGGCCCCGGATATTGTCGGAAAGCTGTTATTTGCCTCTTCTATAATGTCCCCGGAAAATACAACTGCGGTGATTATTGATTTGAGCCCTTCGACAATATTGATGGTTACAGTAACCAGGCGGCGCTGGTCTGAAAAGGTATATTCGGGTTTGTCGATTTTTATATTCAGATAGCCTTCCTGCAGGTAGAAATCCCTGATTCTGGAGATCCCTCCCTGGATATTTGACTCCACATAGGAGGTCTTGCCGGATTGCATCTGCCGGCCGTTGCCGTTTGCAAAGAGGGAAAACAGCTTTTTTGCATCAAAGGAAGTATTGCCGGTAAAGAGGATATTCTTTACGACAATAGAGGGGCCTTCGTTGACCGTGAAGGTTATCTGCGGTTTTTGATTGTTTGCGGCAATTTCATAATCGACAGTGGCCGAGGCGAAGCCCCGCTGACGGTAGGCCAGCTCCATCTGGAAAGCGGCATCGTCAACCAGCCACTTATTATCCGGAGATTTTTCCAGTTCTATGAGTTCATCGATTGCTGCTTCGCGCAATTTTCGGTTGCCGATGGCCTTGTTGCCTTTAAAGAGTATCGTGAATGATGGTGCTATGGGTTGGCTTTCGCCGGTTTCCTCTTCCTCCGTGCCAGAATCGGCGGCATAAGCATCATGCACGAGATAACTGCCTGAGAGGATTATTGTAAATAATATGCAGAATATTTTGATATGTACCATGAGTTAAGATTCTTATTTGAATTTAAACATGAGTTTCAGGCCGGCATTAAAATCATCAAAAACATCCCTTTCAGTGCTCAGGTACAAGGCGTTTCCTTTTTTTATAAAGTTATCAGTGATAAGAAATTGCGAATTGATTGTCTCATCACCGCTGCGTGTTACCCGTTTGCCTATTTCAATCTCAAATCTGTCCAGCAGGGATTCGTCATTCTCCGTTGACTGGTCGCTGAACCACTTTTCCAGCAGATCCCGGCCCAGGTATACCGCAACATTCATGCCGCTTTGTGTGATCCCCCCGGCCATGGATTCTGATTTTGGCGTCTTGCCGGCCAGGAGCAACAGTAAAAGCTCATCATTGGGAAGAGGAGGGGACGAAGAGAGGGTTATTTCCGGTTCATCATAATAACCCTGAATGGCTACGGAGATATCGTAACCGAGCAATTGTGATGAGCCGTTTATTTTAAGGGTGGGTCGGTCCGGGTCGTTATCAGGGAAATGGACAATTCCTGATTTGATGAAAAAATTTCCTGCAGGAAGTTTTATTTTTATCAGATCCAGATAGAGATACCCTCTCAGGGTTAACAGGTCTCCATACCCGACAATTTTCATTTCAGGACGTAATGATCCCTTAGCCAGGTTGTTTTTTATCAGGAAAGGTTTTTTGGATTGTATGTCAAGATTGAAATAAGCCTTGTTCAGCGGCGGATCGAGAAAGGAAAAATCAAAGATCCTGCCATTTCCCTCGGATTTCCCCGGCTCTTTGAGGATTCCAAGAAAGTCGAAATTTCTGGTGAATTTTCCATCGGTGATCTTCAGGATGCCGGTTATCTGCAACTGATCGATGGGTCCAGACACCTTGATCTCCGTGTCCCCTCGCAGTTTGATTCCATCGTTTCTGAAAAAAAGCAGGTTGTCCCCCTGGAGTTCGAGGCCGGCTACGGCGTTTTCTCCCCAGGGACTATCTATCTGACCTGAAACGATAAAAGGAGCCCCTCCCACCTCGCCATGGCATTCCTTGATAGTCAGAAATTTTTTACTTATATCCGCGCGGAGAGTGAAGTTTCTGATGGAGGGAACGGCATAGTCCGGACGTATTTCGCCATTGGTGATAGTAAGGGCCCCGGAGATCGACGGATCAGAAACAGGTCCTTCCACAAAGCCATCAATTTCAAGGAGGCCGCCCAATCTTCTTATGCCGGTAATTTTCTGCCCCAGCCAGCTCATATTGGAAACCTTCAGCTTGCCCTGTCCCTTGAGATTACCGGTAACCAGTTGCGGATCACCCTTGACTACTTGTGGAAGGGCCGGGAATTCAGACCATTTGCCGGATCCGGTGATGAACAAAGAAGGCGATTCTGCCAGTAGCCTGGTAACAGACAGTGTCTGGTCTGCAAGGGTTGCTTCAATTTCAAGGTTTATGGTTTTTTCCGGCATGTACGCGTATAAGGATGGCACACTGAATTGCTGAGTCTTGATCTGCAGGGAGCCAAGAGGGTTGTCCCAGGTGCCGGCAAGTTTGACGCTCCCGGATAGCCCGCCCCTGATGTCATGCAGAAATGGCACAAAACCAAGGATGCTTAAATCCGCCACTTCCATGTGGCCTTGGAGGGACAAATTCCCCGGTAGAAATTTGTTCTCGGCAAGGGGATCATACGGGACGGTTCCGGTCAGGTTGATTCTTTGATTATCCTGCACCCACCAAGACATTTTGTTAATAATGATTCCTTTATCCGAATAGCCTAGATCAAATGCGCCTGTAAGTGGAAAAGGGGCATCAGTTCTGCCGATTTCACTTATAGTGCCCTGCAGGGTTATGAGTGGCCGGTTCAGGGGTCCGGAAAATTCCAGATCGACATCAAGATCTTTGAAAAACAGTTGTTCAAGGCTCAACAGGGTTGATATCTCGTCACTTGAATGAAGATGTGAATGTATTTT